>DOWI01000009.1 GCA_003519645.1 Oscillospiraceae bacterium | reverse complement strand
GGATTCGCCGCGACAAGGCGCTCTGTGATGGCCTTCTCACAGGCGGAGTAGATAACGGTGTGTATGTTCCGCACTGTCTTTGCCGATAAACCTTTGGGTTGTTTCTTCGATTCTGGGCGGTCTACTCTCCCCTCCGTCAGCAATTTGTTGTAAAGCTTCTGCAAATTCAGAGAGGTCAGCTTGCTTAGAATAACATCCCCGATATACGGTTTTATATGCAGTCGGATCAGCGTTTCGTAGTTAGCATAGGTTGTAGGACGCATACCGGGTTTTCCGTAATGCTCCATCCACAAGTCCATCCAAGCACTGACCGTCATGTTTTCCGCTTTGGCGACGTCTAAGGCTCCCGCCGTCTGTATCGCCAGTTTCAGCTTCTCCCGGCATTCAGCCTGTGTTTTCGCCAGTACATTCTTAAATATCTGCTTGCCTGTGGTGGGGTCGTGACCAGCGGTGTACCGCCCCTCCCAACGCCCGTCCTTGCGCTTACGAATGCTGCCTTCCCCATTTGCTCGCCGCTTTGCCATAAAATTTCACCTCCTGTTTTCTAGAGACCCCGATTATCCTCAATCAGAACCTCCCGTCTTGACCCAATACATTACCACCAATGCTGATGAATAGCTATCACCATATGAGACAAGAATGAGAGAGCATATTTTATAATATAGTAACTCCTCATCCCCCTAAGCCGCTGATAGCGGCTTAGGGGGATGCTAATAATTGTTTGTATTTGTTTTGTTCTTATATATCCCCAGCACATAAGCGATAGCCCTGTCCTCTTGAATTCATCCGGCGGTAAACCGAAAGCAATAATCCCACGCCTCAGAAAAGTCGCGTATGAAATAATGGTTGTTGGATGTTCGAGCCCTTCCGTTTCGGTCGATGCTAGTGGTATTTTCTTTGTCGATCAAACGCTTTGCAACCAGTGAATCAATTTTACGAATTGCCGTATGTGTGCTGATGCCAAGTACTCTGCCCATCGTTTGAAAGCTTGGCCAGCATTCACCTTTTGCGCCCGCACAACTCACAAGGTAGGAATAAATCAGAAATTCATAAGCATCCAGCTTCAGATTAAATATGCCGTTAGGTAACATATAGAAATTCTTTTGTTTCATGGTTGCTCCTTTTTTGATACTTGTTTTTTAATCCACTCCACCAGATTTTCCTTGGGTATCACCACTCTCTTGCCGATTCTGATGACTGGAAATCCATCACTTCGAACAAGATCATAGGCACCGGCTCGCGAGATTCCCAACGCCGACGCCACCTCCGGTACCGATAGCATCATCGGCAGGTCATCGTAACATTTATAAACTGCCCGCTTCATTTTATATCCACTCCCTTCAGAAATTACATAGTTTGATGCCATGACGGCGTTTCTTCCTCATCTTCATCTCTTTGACCGAGTCCCCGTCTTTTTTCTTTTTCTGCAGATGACCGTCTGGATTTTCGCTGTACATTCTGCTCCGGTTCGGTATCTATTGCTTTAGAAATATCATGAGTAAGGCTGATAACGCCGCCGACAATATCACCGATGTCCCCATTGCGATGAGCAGCCGGCGGAACAGCTTGGATGTCATTTGTTGAAACTGGAACAGTGACGAATTCAGTTCCCGCCTCATATTGAAGCAAAAATTCTCGTTCTCTTTCCCAGCCTGTTTCAGTTGTGATTGCATTGTTGTCATAAGATTGTTCACTTCCGGCTGTGTTTTCAGCAGCTGCTTTTTGATATATTCCACCGTTTGGTTCATATACCGTTCCTCGGTATTCATCAACTGGGACTGGTATTTCTGCATCTCTTCCCGGCTGGCAAGCGTCGAAATCTTCTCCCACATCTTCGGCTGAAAGCTGACTGTATCTGTTTGAAGACGGAGCATCGTATCCCATTGCTCCTCCAGCAAAGCGTATACAATCGGTTGATACGGCTTGTTCATCACTGAGAGATTTTGTTTGTTCCGTTCCTTGAGCACTTCTAATTCGGAATTCATGTTCCATCCTTCCTTTCAGATATTTTCCTTCATGCAGTTTGTTATCCCGGCATCGGTTGCCGTCCGGCGTGGTGTAAGTGATATTCGCACGCTCGTCCGTCCACTTGACACTATACCCCTCATAGCTCATTAGTCGTATGAATTCCACTTTACTGTGCGCGTATTTCATACACTCATCGATGGCAACCATCAGTTTAAATTTCCAACTCTGACCACTATCTGCCACCCGATATTCGCGAGAAGAAATATGCTTGCCCATCTCTTTTTTCTGTTTTTGTTTACATACGGACAGACCATATTGCATGCAAAGCTCATCAGAATAATCTCGTATGTTTTGAATTGCATCTTTATCTTGGTGCAGTTTTTTACCGGTTTCAAAGCTGACATTGTTGATAATCAGATGCGAATGAATATGTTCCCGGTCGCAATGCGTGCAGACCAGTACCTCATAATCCTTGTAATATTCGGCAAGTTTTAAGGCAACTTCATGTGCTTTCAGTGGCGTAACCATCTCTGTTGGAGAAAAGGATTGAACCAGATGATAGTACATTCGACCGTTGTCTTTGCAGTACTGCAGCTTGGTATTTACGAATTCATTGTAAGCAGACTGTGGAGAACAATTGAAACCGCTGACCAGTTTCACACCATCAAAGACAGTTTTTCTGACCTGAGATGTGTATTTCATCACGGCCATCATCCCAGCTCTGCTCTGGGATTTGGGACTGTTAATGAAGTTAACAGTCGCCATTTGACCACCGCTTTCGTTCGAGTAAATTCTGAAGCAAGCACTGAACCTCAGTAAATTTATCAAGCACAGTCGCCAGATTTACAACATCTACTCGCCCCATGTTGGCTAAAACACTAAGCTGATTCAGATTCCTGCCAATAGCTTTCTGCTCTTTCAGCACAGCATCCAGTCCCTCAATCCGAACGATCTGCTTGTTCATACAGCACTTTGTTACATACTCTGTAAGCGATAATTTTGCCTGATTCGCTTTGCGTTTAATTGAGTCCAAGTCATTAGTCGACACTCGAATGGATAGTTTCCTGTCCTTGGTTAACATCGATGTTCCTCCGTTCGTTCTATAAGTGGGTAGCGCCGGCAACGCCGGTGCAGGGCTACTGCCCACATAACTGCCGATTCGGCGAGGCATTTGGCAGGGCGCGGCGTGAGCCGTGACCAGACAAATGCGATGCTTGCTCTCTCCGCAGAGAGAAAAGAATGGGTTAAGCGCTCTGTCTGTACATTAACTACAGAAAAGAAAAAATGCACCCTGTTTGGTGCAATTCTACAGTAGCGTTTATCGTGCGTTTTGGGTGCGGACAGCCTTTGTACACAGGCGAATTTGAGGCGCTACTGTACCCTTTTGTGTTGTGAAATTCCAGACTGGTTCCCCTTTTACAACACGAAGGCATAACCATAACCNNGTTCGGCGCTCCCGCGAGAACATGAACGCCCTGCGACAGGAATTGATCAATTACAAATTGAATCGGTCTCAGTGGAGAAGTCAGAAGGGTTTCCGCATCGACAGTCTGGAATTTGTTCTTGCAAATTTGAGATTTCCCTGCTACACTTAAGTTGCTTACATAAGTGTTTGTGTCTGCCGTTTCTGCGGCTTGGACACAACCCGATCGCCTGGCTGTTCCAGCAGCTACGGCGGTCTTTTCTTTTTGTCCGCTCATTTTCTACCTCCTTTTTTATTTTCTGACTGTTAAACAAACACCTCCCTTATGAATTAGTTGCCGCCAACCGGTCAAGTTCCTGCCTTGCGGTCTTGTTTGACCAACAAAGCGTTAACATCCCATTGGCATGCTCGCTCGAACGAGGTCTTCGCATACTTCCCCTGAGAGTATCCACTCCGGTAACGGTTATTCAGTTCCGATAGTGAACTTCATTGCATTTGTTATTCACTAACCAAATCTTAGCAATTCTATTGACTTTCGTCAATAGATAATATAATATTTATAATCATACACTACTGTTTAAAACATATTATCTACTAAGGAGGTATTGCATACATGGCAGTTCTGGGTAAAGTTTTATTTACGTACAACAACAACTTTTTCGAATTCACCGCCTTGTTTTCAACGGACGGTATTGAGATTCATGATAAAAGCTATAAAAATGTGGAAATCACAACTGACTTTTTAAATTATGACAGTTCTGAATATTCTGAATTAATCGTTGATTTAAAAAAAATAGTAAAATCAGATCATACGCATGAATATAAAGTTATTTCTGAGAAACTAAATTCTTTAATCATGCAAATGCCCCTGTTTCGGGATTTCAAGCTGCGTCATAAATTATTACGCTGGGATTACTATAATCCGTTTTATGAAAAAGAAAAGTCGTCGAACCCTTATCGGTATTTCGACGACTATATCCGTTTGGCGGAGGATTTGAATTTGATCAGAGAAAGATACTCATGGTTTTTAGATGAAATGTTTTACCGTACCTTTCCGAAGATCGAATCAAACAAATATGCTTACCAGATTGAAAACAACGGTGTCAGTGCGTTTGTCAGCGGAATCTCTCTGGGAAGCAACTCCAATGTTGACCCTGCAAAAACATCGGTACAATTTGAGATGAGAGAATCCTTATTTAGNNTTTACAGGTCTGCCACAGCTATTTGAAAAAATGACCTTCACGAGATTAATTGACTTTATCTACATGGACTTTTTCAAAGGCTTGATGGCAGAGTATTCCCCAAAAAAATGTAAACTATGCGGTCGATATTTTCTACAGGAAAAAGGATTCTCATATGAATACTGCAACAACATCGCTCCAAATGAGACTGAGAAAACCTGTCGCGACATCGGTTCTCTCACCAGTTTTCGTGATAAGGTGAAGAACAATGAGATATGGCAAATTCATCAGAGAGCATACAAGAAGTATTATGCACGCGTGCTGAAAAAGAAGATGTCGAAATCGGATTTTCTGGCCTGGGCTGAAAATGCCGAACGGCTACGAGATCAGACGTTGGAACTGGCAGAAAGGGAAAAAAGAGAAGGACGGGAGTTAGTGTTGGATGGGTATATAAGAGAGTTAAATAATAGCTAAGGTTACATTATTTTCAAGTTCTAATCGGGATAACTCGGTGGAGGTCCAAGTCCTCTTATCAAATTAAAACCTGTCGGATTACCGACCTGATTCTGAGAAAAAAATACAAACTGGCCATCGCCAGCGTGGAAGCCTCTCTGCAAATGGACGAACGGCTGATTACCCTGCCCACCAAAAATTTTATGTACGCGGGACTTGNNCTTGCCCTGTGCTATCTGGCAATCGGCCGGCCGCTGAAAGCGGCGGAGTATCTCGACCAATCGCTGGCGATCGCGGGACGGGATAAAAATTATACGTTTCTCGCCTCTTTTCGGAAATACTTTTCCGCGTTGTTCCGGATGCCCTCCGTTTCGGGCAAACACCGGGATACCATCCGCGAAATACGCTTCTTTGTTGTACTCTTTTTTGAGGGCGGCTATCGAGAGTTTTCTGGACAGCCCCAATTGCTTGTTTAATCGGTATATACACTGTGCCGTTCGGCTTTTTTTGACAGGGTCCATGTTATGTGCGGATGCCGCCGAAGTGCTTATACCATAAATGGACCTGATCTTTACCGGCAGGCAAAAAATCGGTTACTATATGGTATTTGCACGCAGCCTATATATGCCAAACGAACAGATTGTTTCCTCTGCGAGGTTAATATTGTGTATAATTCGGTAAAGATATGATATTGAAAGCGGATGCCGAAAAAGGTTAAAATAGAAGTGTTGATAAAACCATCACATAATAAAGGGGTTCCTTCCATGATTGATACGCAGCGGTTCAAAACGGTTCAGCTTGCCGGTATGCCCATCACGGATTACATAATCGTGCACGAGTCCGGCGCCGCGCCGGAACGAGCGGCAAATGAGCTATGCTCGTATTTGGAGAAAACGGTCGGCATGAAGCTTTCGGTATCTGTTGACGCTGAGTCGTCTGCAAAGAAGGCGGAAATCCTTGTGGGGAAAACCAACCGTGAATCCTCCGGCTGGCCGATGCTGGATCGCACCGGCTTCACCGGCATGGCGGAGGACGGGTTTATCATTGCGGTGAAGGACGGCAGGTTGATTCTTACCGGCGGCAACCATCGTGGGACCTTTTACGCCGTTTACGAGTTTTTAGAGCAAATGATCGGATGGCGGTTTTTTGCGGACGACTGTGAGGTGTTGACCGGCCCGGACGAGCTTGATATCGCCGAGGGTACCTTCGACTGTCAGAAACCGGTGCTGGAATACCGCGACACGCATTGGAACGATTATTATCCTGTGCCCATCCGTGTCAAACGCAAACTGAACACCGGTTCCAAATGGGCGGATACGCCGGATGAAACCTGGGGCGGGACCTTTGAATACGCCGGCACCTTCAGCCATACAATGTGTGAAATCATTCCTGAGATCGGCAACGGAGAAGGACAGCCCTGCTACACCGATCCGGCCGTTCTGGAACGGGCGATCGCCTGGGTACGCAAAACCGCCGACGCTCATCCCGGCGCCCGCATTGTGCCGGTTACGCAAAACGACAACTGGAACTATTGCCAGTGTGAGCGCTGCCAAAAGGTATATGACGAAGAAGGTTCCCCCGCCGGCGTCATCATCCGTCTGGCCAATGCGGTGGCCGATTCCATCCGTGACGATTATCCGGAGCTTTCCATCGATACCTTTGCCTATCAGTGGACACGCAAAGCGCCTCTGGTGACCAAACCGCGTGAAAACGTGATTGTCCGTCTGTGTACGGGCGGCGAATGCCGCAACCACCGGTATGACGATACCTCCTGCCATTTCAATCAGACGCTGCATATCGATATTGCGCAGTGGGCGGCCATTACCAAGCGCCTTTTTGTGTGGGATTACACCACGAATTTTTCGTATTTTCTGGTTCCCTTTGCCAATATCGGGCAATTGCACCACAACCTGCGCTGGATGCGCGATAATCACATGTCGGGAATTTTTTCTCAGGGAAATCATCTGTGCAAAGGAACCGAGCTTGGCCCGCTGCGCGCTTATCTGCTGGCTAAGATTGCCTGGGACCCTGACCTGTCGGATGAAACGTACAGCGCCTATATGGACGATTTTCTGGAGGGGTATTACGGCGCGGGATGGAAAAACATCCGCCGGTATGTTGATTTAATTGAGGAGTGCGGAAAAAACCGGCATGTCACCATCTATGGCCGGCCGGAATACATTCTTGACCGCCGAAAATACGTGTCGGCCTGTCCTGAAATTGAAGGCTGGTTTGATGCGGCGGAAAAG
>DOWI01000158.1 GCA_003519645.1 Oscillospiraceae bacterium | reverse complement strand
ATGTGGATGACCTGGAAATGTGCAGTTGTTGATATTCCGCTCGGTGGAGCAAAGGGCGGCGTTATTTGTGACCCTCGTAACTTGTCAAGCGGTGAGCAGGAACGGTTATGCAGGGGATATGTCAGACAGCTCGCCAAAAACATCGGACCGATGATTGATGTACCGGCTCCCGACGTCATGACCAATGGCCAGCACATGCTCTGGATGATGGATGAATTTGAGGCGATTCAAGGCGCTCATTATCCCGGTGTCATTACCGGAAAGCCTGTCGGGANNGGGGGATCGCTTGGTCGTACCCAAGCTACGGGATACGGTGTCATTTATTGCCTTAGAGAAGCCCTTAAAGAATTGAATATAGATATTACCAAAACAACCGCGAGCCTCCAGGGATTTGGAAATGTGGCAGAGTATGCCGCCAGACTGTATACCAGCATGGGCGGAAAGATTGCTGCGATTTCCTGCTGGGACAACCAAGATAAAAAGGCGTACACCTATCGTAATGTAAACGGACTGGATATCGACAAAATCGCTAGCATAAAAGATTCCTTTGGAACCATTGATAAGGTGAAGGCGCGGGAAATGGGATTAGAGTTGCTGGACGGTGATGCTTGGATTGCTCAAGATGTTGACATTCTCCTCCCCTGCGCGCTTGAAAACCAGCTGACACCCGCTACTTTTGCTGCAATCAGCAATCAGGTAAAGGTGATCTGCGAAGGAGCCAACGGACCCACAACACCGGATTGCGATGAACTAATCAAAGCAAAAAACATTTATCTTGTTCCAGATTTCTTATGCAACGCCGGCGGTGTTACGTGCAGCTATTTTGAACAAGTCCAGTGCAACATGAACTATTTCTGGCCAATTGAAGAAGTCTTGGAAAAACTCGATTTTAAAATGACCTCCGCTTTCCATGCTGTTCATAATCTTGCTAGGGAAAAAGGCCTATATATGCGAGACGCTGCCTATGAAATCGCCATTAACCGCGTGGCTGAGGCGGTTAAGCTCCGTGGCTGGATTTAATAGTAATAAACCTTATTAAAATACACATTATAACCGCCCTGAACATTCCGTTCAGGGCGGTTCTCTGATTATCAATTATTTTAGAAATTATCTTAGATAGGAAACAGGGTTAACCGAGCGGCCGTTAATGCGAATNNTGGCATAGATGAATTTCATCCGGTACTATATCCCGTGCTTCCCGCTCTTCCAATCAACTGTCCCTGGCTTACCTTCTGCCAGGTCGAGACGTTAATCGAACTCAAATGTGCATAAACGGTTCTGTATCCACCGCCATGGTCAACGATAATATATTTTCCGAAGCCTCCGCCCCAGCCGTGGTTTACTTCAACAACCCTGCCGCCGTCAGCAGAAACAACCGGCTTGCCGTAGACACCGTTGCCTGAAATATCAATTCCATCATGATTTCTGCCCCAGCGATAACCATAGGGGGAGGAAATCCTTCTGCAGGAAGGAAGCGGCCAGACAAAACGTCCTGTGGAAATACCGTCACCTGCTGCGCTGACAGTTTTATTAATCTTTTTGGCGCCGACAACAACTTCTTTATCAATCGGCTTTTTGGTGACTTTTGTATCCAAAATTTTACGTGACTGCTCAATCCCGTCAACCATCGTGATTTCGGCTTTTACCCGGCGTTGGCCTTCAACACCGTTTTTGCGTACACGCGAATATCCGATATACTGCTTCTCGTCATGGATGGTTACGGTCTTATAATCAATGGTTTCCTTATACTCCACCGTGCGTACAACCTGCACACGCAAATAAGGCTGAGCTTTCTGTATCAAAACCTCTACATCGGGAAAAATCTTCTTGTCAAAATCCTTGTTAAGAGCGCGAAGCTCTGCAAGAGACATATCTGTCTTGGCAGCAATCAAAAGCGGCGAATCGCCCTTAACAATTTTATAATACTTATCGACAACCGTCTGCTCGGTCAAACGGGCACGCATGTCCTCAATTGAAGTAACCGAAGAGACAGGATATAGTCCGTCAACAATGTCAACATTCTGAACAAATTCGGCTCGTTCGCTTCCTTTGCCGCTGCAATATCCTTGCAGCAGTGAATCAAGCAGTGTGTCAAGCCCGCTTCTGGACTGTGCAGCACCCTCGAACTTACCGTCTATATAGAGTCCCGAGCCTTCGGTAATTGAGTCGCCCGATGATTCAAGAATTTTATCACATACGGCGCTCTCATCCAAAATATCCGACTTAGAAACCACAGCGATGGTAAGCTTGGGAACCCGTTTCACCTCAAATGAGTTATCTGTATTGATAACCCTGTCGGTAGCCATATTGGCAGCGTTGTCATAAACCGCCTCGTCTGATATATATCCAAGTGTCTCGCCGTCATATTCAACAGCCAGCGCAAATGTCATCCCGCTCCAAAACTGAACGGTGAAAACAAGCGCAAAAACAGCAGCAACCGGAGCCACAATATTTAAAGATGTGATTACTGCCCTTCTGTGACGATGAATCGCAATAAAAGGAAGCAAAAGGAGGGTTTTCACCCCGCTGATTACACTGCGCCCAAATGCCTCGCGCACCCGGTTTGCAGCAATGGGAAACCCTTGAATAAAACAAATTGTCTCGTTTTTAATATTGCGAGCGGCGAGACGAATATGTCTTAAAAGTATAAAATCAGTCGCCTTATAAAGCAGTCGTTATACCGGTACGAGACTGCCAACAAGCCTCTTGCGTGAATGACGTGCAAACCGAATGGTCTGAGCTCCAGTGATATAACAGAAATTGTGACCGATATGATAAGCCATCACAATATAACGCCAAACAATGTTCTGCATAAAATATTTAAGCCGACGAGCGGCACATATCTGCTTTTCTTTAAAAGAACCCTGGTTTTCAGTCAAAAAACCACTTCCTAACCACAGGGCTTGGTTTAAGCCAGCCGAAAGCACCCGACTGTGTCACCTAATCTACAAGCCGAAATAGTTACAAACTTGTAACAACCTGTTTCTATTATACTCAAAAGTTACAAGAATGCAACCCTTTTGGTAAAAGTTCATGACTAATTGTTAAAATTCTGGCTGTATATGGGTAATATTTTTGACCTATTGTACAAAATCAGCTACTTATACGCCAGTAATGAAACGTCCCAGCTTCTGATGATGGATAACTGATGGGCTGCATGCTGACAAGCTCCCTCAAGATCGTGCTCCCGGTAATTCCCGCATTCGGCTTCCCCCGTTCCCGGGATTTCATCGCTGTAGTTTGCGATAAAGTCTAACGCATCCTGGGTCAGCTTGATGGCATCATTGTGGGATATTCCGCGGGTTATGAAATAGAAGCCGGTACGGCATCCCATCGGGCCGAAATATATAATTCCGTCGCGAAACCGGCTGTTTCGTACATAGGTTGCAAAAAGATGTTCAATTGTATGAATGGCTGCATTTTCGAGAAAGGGAGGCGTGTTGGGACGAACAAAACGAAGGTCGTAGGTAACAATGTCACCGTCGGTTCTGGAAATATACATCCCGGGGTTGAGACAGGTGTGATCCACCTGAAAACTGGTAATCATCTCCATGTAAGCTCCATATCCTTTCATGGTTTTATGCCCGATAAGGACCATAAAACCGATTTTGTAAAAGCGAAATCCATTCGCTTGGCTGAATTAAACCTCATCATATACGCCAGGCAAATCACTGGAAAAGCCACGATCCTGCGTAATTTCCTGCATTGACTTGCCCATCGGCAGCGCCGCAACAAATTCCGTGATCATATCTGCCGCCTCGGCCACCGCATCATCATAGAGACGATAAAAGCTGTCTGTACTTTTTTGCAGCGAATCGTAAGGGTTTGACCATTCCTTGTGCGCCTCATTGGCATAATCCCAGTCACTTGTATCCTGCGGACGCATCAGTGAACTTGCAAAATGCCCCTTCCTTACCAGCTTTTCAATAGGACGGAACAGCAGCCTCTGCCGCAGCATCCCACGGTCATTCAAAAAGAATAGCGCATGACGCATATCTCCGGGGGCAAGGGCAAGCAGCTCGACGGGTATTCGCATACCGTAAAGCCTGAACAATAAATCGTTGTATAGCCGTCCAACCATCCTATAGCGCCCCCCACTGTCCCGCGGAAGTGCAGACATGAGATGAAAGCTGCTGATCAGTCTGCCGGTCTCCCTTCGCAAAATCATGGTGTCAAGCGCGCTTTCAATTCTGAAGTGATACTGAATCGGCTTGGTACCGTAATCCGGATCATCCTCGGAAAGCTTCTCCTGTGCCCAATATATATATGGGTGAGCGGCACGGTCAAGGGCATAGTGACAAAAAAATCCAACCACATAGCCCATTACTTCTTTATATTGCAGTCGTTCGGTATTTAGAACACTTCTAAAGCCCTCAAAAAGTCTGGCAGGACTTCCGCGATGGAGCTTTCTCCCCACAATGGTTTGGCTGTCTCCCGGTTTCCACGGCAGAACACGATGGAAAAAGAAGATATCGGGCCCCTGCGCACCTATGAGCGCCATATCCCGATCAAAATCATCCAAGCCGGATTTTTTTAATCTTGAAAAAACCCGTAGCGCAAACAGATAGTGGGTTACTACCGCAGGCATGACACAATCCCCTTTGCATTCATTTCAGCCAAATCCATTTAGTCATTATACAGGAAATTTTATATTGATTTGTTAACTTAAAAATAATTATTAAGGAAAATCCCATCCTCTTTCGGTCATCAATGCACACATATCCGAAGCAACAGGAATAGATAGATTCACGGCAGAACGGCCGATCGGATGGATAAATCCAAGCCGAAAGCAGTGCAGGGCGTGTCTTTGCATATAATATAGATCATTACCGTACATGGTATCGCCCGCAAGCGGATGGCCAAGCCATGCCATGTGTACTCGGATTTGGTGGGTTCGCCCTGTTTCAATCAAAACACGAATCAGAGACAGCGTATCGTCGGACGCCACCGATTTCCATCTCGTCAGACAGTACTTGCCTCCTTCCCCCACCTCGCGTGTAATACCAAACCCATCCTTAACCCGGATGGGCTGCTCGATAACACCTTCGCCCTCCAGCCTGCCCAAAACAACTGCCAGATATTCCTTTTGGGTTTTCCCGTTCAAAAGATGTGCGGCATGGGCGTTTTTCGCGGCAAGAAGAAGCCCGCTTGTGTTACGGTCAAGCCGATAGATAGGACGAAAGCTCAAGCAAGCTCCCTGCCGCTTAAAATAAGATATNNAGATACAACGGCATCTGCAAGCGTCGGCTCATCATGTTCCGCCGATGGATGAACCGCGATGCCGGCGGGCTTGTCCAAAGCCAGCACGTCATCATCCTCATAAACAACGGCCAAGGGAAGCTCTATTCCGTCAAGATTCGGCTTATCTTGGGGCAGCCGCAGCACAATCCGCTGCCCTGCCATAACCCTGTCAATGCTTCTGACATGCACTCCGTTTGCAGTTATCCCGTTTTCCACCCGCTTAAGGCGTGTCAGCAGGCGCGCCGAAACACCACAATGCCGCCTAAGAAAGGACTGCACTGTGGCATTATCATATTCTTTGGTAACGGTGTAGCCAAGCTCTCTCATCGCACTCCAACTCCTGTTGCACTGTGTCGATTGCAAAAACATTAAGGAAAACCATGACACGCAAGGGGAAAGCCTTAACGGACAAGGGCAATTCTCGATGAGTAAAGGTGTGTTACTTGACAGGCAAGTGCAGAGCTGCCCTACATTGTGTATCACGTTTCTGAACGGTCCGGTCTTGCTCTGTTTATATAATACAAATATCTATAGGAAAACTCCCGCTTTATACGGGAGTTTAGTGAGCCAAGGCTTGAGTTTATACGGCGTTATGCACGAAGGAAGCAATTCGGTCAATCGGAATATCGGTTACTGAACCGACATTGTTGTAGTTGAAGCGGCCGCCAAATGACCTGTTGTCATAACCGTTATCATAAGACCGATTGTCATAGCCGCCGTCACCGCAGCAGCTGGAGCGATGGTTTCGGTTGTCATTGCAGGCATTTCCGAGGGCGCAGCCCGGCGCCGGTCCGATACGGGTAATCAGCCTTACAAAACAGCGATTAACACTAAGAATCACGCCGGTAAACCCTGAGCCGGACTGACCGCCGCTTGTGGTGAATATGGTAACCGTTTCACCGATAAAACGTGATAGGTGCTCTACAAAATTGTCATCAAAAACTTCGCCGTTCATATGATCTCTCCTATAATCGTATTAGGTGCACCAACACATTATATGGGAGAGAGGTGGACATGGTTCCATGGGACTTTGGGAAAAGCCGCGGAAGAAGGCGCTCTTTGGCACCACTACTGTTCACATATCTATGGCGGTTGAATTCGTTCCATCCGTTTTATTTCACATTAACCACCCAACCAAAGGGATCGGAAACACTGCAGTTTTGAATACCGGTGAGGGTATCGTAAAGCCGCTCGGCTGTTTGCCCGATTTGATTGTTGTTAATCACAATATGCTTATCATCCACCTTGAGCTCCCCAATCGGGGAAACCACGGCGGCGGTACCTGTTCCGAATGCTTCTTCAAGTGTGCCGTCCTTTGCCGCCTTCACAACCTCAGCAAGCTCCAGAGGTCGCTCGTTTACGGTATATCCCCAGGAACGCAGCAGCTCGATACAGGACATTCGTGTAATGCCCCCCAGAATACTGCCCTGCAAAGCCGGAGTAACCACTTCGCCGCCTATTTTAAAGAAGACATTCATGGTTCCTACTTCTTCAATATATTTACGCTCAACACCGTCCAGCCACAGAACCTGGGTATAACCCTGCTTGCTTGCAATGTCCTGGGCTTTCAGCGATGCGGCATAGTTGCCGGCGGTTTTGACATATCCCATGCCGCCCTTAACTGCACGAACATATTCCCGCTCCACATAAATCTTGACCGGGTTCAGTCCTTCGGGGTAGTATGCCCCCACAGGCGATAATATAATAATAAACAGCAGATGCTCGGCCGGATGTACCCCCACATGGGGGTCAACTGCAATGATAAAGGGACGAATATAAAGGGAGGTTCCCTCACCTTTGGGAATCCAGTCCCCATCAATCGAAACCAACTTCTTAATCGCTTGGACGGCAAACGCCTCGTCTATTTGGGGAATGCACAGACGCTCATTGGACAGATTCAGCCGCGCCATATTTTTGTCAGGACGGAAGAGTGCGATTTCCCCATCGGGGGCGCGGTATGCCTTAAGCCCCTCAAAAACCTCCTGACCATAATGAAGACACATTGCCGCAGGGTCAAGAGACAGCGGACCGTACGGAACAATTCGAGGATCATGCCATCCCCGCCCTGCATCATAATTCATAATAAACATGTGATCGGTATAGTATTTGCCAAATCCAAGCTTTGTGACATCCTGCGGCTTCATCTTCGGTGACTGTGTCAGCTGCACCGAAATCTCCTGCGATGTTTTCATCTGCAACACTTCCTTTAAATTATAGCTTTACCTTTGATTATATGCCCGGACAGGACAAAATGCAAGCTCGGCACAGGAAAATCCAGCATTTCGGTAAATTTATTCCTGCATAATTCGTACGCCTTTAATGCTGCTGACACGCCAGCTTCCGGACAGAAAATATATAATTCCGATAAGCAGAGAACCCAATCCCGCAATGGGTGCCGCTAGAGCGACCCCCGACAGCCCCCAGCCAAACGAAATGCCTAGGATCCACGCAGCCGGGACTCGGAGCAAAAGGGCGCTTAAGGTGGCGTTTAAAAGGGAAAACAACGTCTGCCCTGCACCCATAGCAAGCCCGTTTATACAGAAATGCAGACTTACCACCAGATAATCATAGCTAATGTTTCGAATATATTTGCTGCCCTCGGTGATGCACTGGGCAACCACCTCCGGGGTTAGATTGGTGTTTCCCGAACCGATAAAAAGGGTTACAATTTGGGTTGAAAAAAGGTTTACAAGGGTGAACACCACCGACGAAAATGAAAATGCCAAACCCATGGCGACCAGCATGGTTTTTCTTGCGCGATCCGGCTTCCCCGCTCCAAGATTCTGCCCTGCCATAGAAGAAACCGATGCCTGCATGGCAATCGACGGCAGTATCGCAACACTGTTGACCTTGCCGGCAACGCTAAGTGAGGTCTGACCCACAATTCCGGCAATATCGTTTGCAAGTCTGGTCAGCCACATAAACGAGAAGCTGACAAGGGTCCCCTGAAGAGAGGTAGGCAGACCGATTTTTAAAAGCTGCAGTGCAATCTTTTTATCAATACGGAAGCTACGGGGATGAAAATCAAACAGAAAATTGTTGCGGCGCAAGAAAATGACGGCAAGAATGAAGCTGAGTGCCTGTGCGATAATGGTTGCCCATGCTGCACCTGCCGCCCCCATATCCAAAGGACCCACGAAAATTAAGTCAAGAACAATATTAGTGATGGTGGCAATCAACACAAAAATCAGGGGATGGCGCGAATCTCCCATACCCCGAAGCACAGCACTGACCGCATTGTAACCAAATACAAATACCGTGCCGCTCATACAAATGTTAAGATAACTTAACGTCTCGCTAAACGATTCGGAGGGAGTATTCAATAAATTGAGAATATGTTTTCCCGCCAGCAGCATCACAACCGTTAACACAGCGGCGGCCACTCCATACAGCGTGAACATGGTACCGACGGTCTTTTCCATCTCCTCCTGTTTTCTTGCACCTATATACTGTGCAATCATAACCGTTCCTCCGACAGCAAGTCCGCTTATCATATTGATCAAAAGAATGGTCACGGTTCCGCCGGTGCCCACAGCCGACGCCCCTACCGGGCCGTCAAACCGACCCACAATCAGCATATCTGCCATATTATAAAAAGCCTGTAACAAGTTGGATGCCAGAAACGGCAATGAGAACCTAAGAAGGTGTTTTGTTACACTGCCCTTGGTTAAATCGTTTTGAAACCCGCTCAAAATTATCTCTCCTTTTAACGTCCCAACCACCGGTCGATTGCTTTAAGCCTGCCACAGGGAAGTCGCATACCCCTGTGTTCGACCGTGGTGACGGATAAAAGCATACGGCAGCCAAAAGGTTTTGTCAATAAGTGTCGAAGAGGTTTGTTCTATATCCCTATATTTATGTCTGTAGTCTAGCCCAACTATCAGCCGAATCAGTCATATCTGCCCTTGTATTTTTTCATCAATCTGGTAAAATATAAAAATACAGTTGCTATCCCTTTCTTGGGAGAGCTGCAGGAGGGGTCTTTGTGGACAAATTGGATGAAAAAAAATTTTATATTACAACCGCCATCGCCTATACTTCGCGCAAGCCTCATATCGGCAACACCTATGATCCGGTTTTGGCTGACACCATTGCTCGCTATAAGCGAATGATGGGTTTTGACGTGTTTTTTCTTACCGGCTCGGACGAGCATGGCCAAAAAATAGAGGAATGCGCAAAAGAACAGGGGATGACCCCCAAAGAATATGTAGATAGAATTGCGGCTCAGATCAAGGATGTCTGGGACTGCATGAATACCAGCTATGACCGTTTCATCCGTACCACCGATGCCGACCACGAATTTGCGGTTAGGAAAATATTTAAAAAGCTGTATGACCAGGGCGATATTTATAAAAGTGAGTACGAAGGAAAATATTGCGTTCCCTGCGAATCGTTTTTTACAGCATCCCAGCTTAAGGACGGCAAATGTCCGGACTGCGGGCGGGATGTCAGCGACGCCTGCGAGGAGGCATATTTCCTGCGGCTCAGCAAATATCAGGATAAGTTGATGGAATATTATGAGAGCAATCCGGATTTCTTCAAGCCGGATTCCCGTCGCGCCGAAATGGTTAATAATTTCCTCAAGCCCGGTCTTTCCGACCTCTGCGTTTCGCGCACCTCGTTCAAGTGGGGAATCCCTGTGGAATTTGACCCCGATCATGTTACCTATGTCTGGCTTGATGCGCTGTCAAACTACATCACCGGCATTGGATATAATCCCGACGGTAGCTCCGATCTTTACCACAAATACTGGCCTGCCGATTTGCACGTAATCGGCAAGGACATCGTGAGATTTCACACCATCTACTGGCCCATCATTTTGATGGCACTAGGTGAGCCTCTGCCCAAACAGGTGTTGGGGCATCCGTGGCTTTTGGTTGGCGAAGACAAAATGAGCAAATCCAGAGGAAATGTGATTTACGCCGACGATCTTGCCCGTCATTTCGGGGTGGATGCTGTGCGCTATTACCTGTTGTCTGAAATTCCATTTGCACAGGACGGCTCCATCACTTATGAAAGCATGATTGCAAAATATAACGCCGACCTTGCCAACACCCTGGGGAATCTCGTAAACCGCAGCATTGCCATGGCAAACAAGTATTTTGAAGGTAGAGTAACCCGTCCGGCAGAGCTGAAGGATGCCGACGCCGACTTGATCAAAACAGCTAGCCAGTCGGTTCAAAGCTATATTCGGCTGATGGACGCATACCGCACAGCCGACACTGCCCAAACCATCATGGAGCTGGCTCACCGCTGCAACAAATACATTGACGAAACCTCGCCGTGGGTTCTGGCAAAAAGCGAGGATGACCGCAACCGCCTGAACGACGTTCTGTATAACTTGATTGAATCGATACGCATGCTGGGTGTCATGCTGAAGCCGTTTATGCCCTCAACCTCCGAAAACATCCTCAGGCAGATCGGTGTACAGGAAAGCCTTAAGACAATGGATTCTATCACCGCAGACTTTGGTGCTGCCGACAACTACTCGGTCGGAACGCCCCAACCGCTTTTTGCCCGCATTGACACCGAGAAAAAGCTTGCCGAAATCGCAGCCGAATTGCCGTCGCCCCAACCCGAAAAAGCCGAAGCCGCACCCGAAAATGTTGCGTTTCTGCCTGAAATCGGAATAGAGGATTTCGCAAAAATCGACCTGCGTGTTGCAGAAATCACCAATTGCGAGCCCATTAAAAAGGCAAAGAAGCTGCTGAAGCTGACCCTGAACGACGGCAGCGGCGCCCCCAGAACCGTCTGCTCCGGCATTGCGAAATGGTATACGCCGGATGAATTGAAAGGTCGCCGCATTGTTCTGGTCTCCAACTTGAAACCCGCTGTCCTCTGTGGTGTGGAAAGTCAGGGGATGATTCTCGCGGCTGACGACGGAGATGCCGCGCGTGTATTATTTGTAGAGGGTGTTGCCCCCGGCAGCAAGGTAAGGTAATTAAGGAGTCATTTCATTGAAATCTATTTTTGACACCCATGCGCATTACGACGACGAGGCGTTTGACCATGACCGCCATGAGCTGCTTTCATGGCTGCAGAGCCAGAATGTCTGTGCCGTCGTCAATGCCGCCAGCGATATTGAATCATCCCGCGCCGGTATCACCCTCGCTGAGCGCCATCCTTTCGTCTGGGCAGCGGCGGGAATACACCCTCATGAGGCAGGCAATGCGCCGAAGAATGCCATAGAAACACTACAATCATTGCTTGAGCATCCACGTGTTGTGGCACTCGGCGAAATTGGTCTGGATTATCACTACAATACCTTTCCCCGAGAAGTTCAGCTTGATTTGTTCGAACAGCTGCTAAAACTGTCGTTGGAAGTGGAGAAGCCTGTGATTATCCATGACCGTGAGGCACATGAAGACACCCTTCGTTTGCTGAAACAATACCGCCCTAAGGGCGTTATTCATTGCTTTTCTGGAAGTCCGGAGCTGGCAAAGGAAGTGCTTAGGCTGGGAATGTACATTGGTCTCGGCGGTGCTGTCACCTTTAAAAATGCAAAAAAACCGGTTGAGGTAGCTGCCATGCTGCCTGCCGACCGGCTTGTTCTTGAAACAGATGCGCCCTATATGACACCGGTGCCCTTCAGAGGCAAACGCTGCCATTCGGGATATATTGCCTACACTGCAGAGAATTTCGCCGAAATACGCGGGATATCGGTTGAATCGCTCCTCCGTCAAACCTGCGAAAACGCCTGCAGTTTATATGGAATCA
>DOWI01000043.1 GCA_003519645.1 Oscillospiraceae bacterium | reverse complement strand
TTTATCTAAGGGGATACCTAAAACTAAGGCAACCGCAATCAACTAGTGAGAAAAGCATTTTAATTTTCACCTTTTACCTACTCAGTGACTTTCAAAAAGTTTTTTGAAGTGAAAGACAGATGTCCACTTAAGGGTGAAACAAAACGTTGAAACTTAGTCAAAAATTTGATATGCTAATTTTGAATTCATTATTATTGTATATTTGTTATAGATGCTATTTCTTTGCACAATACAGTCAGGAAGGAGGCTTTTATGGAACCCGTTNNGCAATGAATACATATCGAAAAAGATAGCGAAAAATAATTTGCTTTGCGATGAATCGGAGTTCGGCGATAAACAGTTTTATCTTAAAAAGGGGCTTGTTCAAACAATAGCTATTGATGAGGACGGAAACGAATACGTCCTACAACAAAGTCCGAAAGGTTCTATTGTGCCGCTTATCCTTAATGAACCCAAACACTTTGTCTTTTCAAATACAATTCTGCTGAGAGCTGCCGATGACTGTGAAGTTATATGTTTTACAGCCGAATCGTTAAAATCGCTTGTATTAAGTAACTCCAATTTCGGATTAAAATGCTTGGAACACAAATGCACTGAAAACAATCTATACCTATACCGGATAATAGGTTTTTCTCTATGGAATTCCAGAAAAAGGGTCTGCAATGTTATTTTGGATCTATCGCGATTAAAAGGCGATGTAATCCACATATCGCAGCTGGAGCTTGCCGAAGACATGGGGATATCATTAATGCAGTTAAATAGAGTACTTCGTGATTTGCGTGAGCAAGGCGTTATAGAAACCCACAGAAACAAAATTTGTATTAAAAACAGAGAAAAGCTAATCGATTTCAGTCTCGGCAAATAGGCCTCGCCCTATCCCATGAAATTTATCATGGGATAGGGATATTGACCTGCTCAGATCCCACAACGACCATAACATTATTCATAGAAATTCGGCGCATGGCGATATGTCTCCCAACCATCCGCATCGTGCCCTGTAATAATCATTGCGCCTGTTTTCTCGTATAATCTAAAGCGAGAAATTTGTGATAGGTAGCTCGTTCTGTCGCAAACTAAATCGGAAGGAAGTAGCGATTGGTCTAGGTTCTGACTCGTATAACAGGCATCTGCCGTCAATACTATTATGCCACTTTCCTGTGTTTGCAGAATTAACGACTGATGTCCGGGAGTGTGTCCCGGTGTTGAGATCAGAACGAGGCACCCATCCCCGAATACGTCGAACGCTTCATCGCCTTTTATAAAGTAATAATCCAAATCAGGCATATCATTAAATACAGAATAAACCCTTGTCATGAAGTAATCAGGTCTTATCGCATAATCATATTCTTTTCGCCGCACGATTATCGTTGCATTCGGAAACTGATCAGCGGTACCGACGTGGTCACTGTGCAAATGCGAAAGAATGACTATATCTATCTGTTCACGAGTAACGCCTACTGATTCAATAGCATTGGGCGCCCATTCCTTCCCGGACATTACAACCCCTGCTTCGCCACGCTCTTCATTAACGGTTTTGCCAATATAACTCGCGGCATTTCCTGTGTCGAAAAGTATATTTTTACCATTGTGCTTTATCAGGTAGAAAGGTGTAGGCACATGAACCCTCTTGTTGCCGCCGTCAACGACAAACACGCTACGCTCGCATGAAATATATCCAGAACTAAAAAGATACAGCCTCATAGTGTAGCCTCCTTCATTAATATATTTCACGGTAAATCTCAATCGCCTGTTCTTTTGTCAAACTTCGTGGGTTCGGCTCAATCAGGCGGCGAATGCCAACCGAAACATCAGCCATCTCATCAAAATCACTTTCCTTTATTCCTATACCTTTAAGCGTTGGCATATTTATATCGGCGTTTATTGCCGCAACAGCATCAGCCGCCCTAAATGCTGCATCTCTATCTGAAAGCCCGTCAATATTTTCGCCAAGGACAGTAGCAATCTGCTTGAATTTCTTTATATTGCTGATTGCGTTAAAGCGCATAACCGCAGGCAAGAGAATTGCGTTAGCTACGCCATGCGGAACTCTAGCCCTACTTTCAATGCCGTATGCAAGTGCATGGTTAGCGCCTGTCGATGAAGCCAACATACTCAAACCCGCAAAGTATGCGCCAAGAGCCATATTTGTGCGTGCATTTAAGTCATTTCCATTATGATAGGCGGTTCTAAGGTTCGCACCGATTAGCTCTATAGCTTTTGAGGAATAGAAGTCACCGATTATACTTTCCTTTTTCGATGTAAATGTCTCTACCGCATGTGTTAATGCGTCCATTCCTGTCGCGGCAGTTTGGTTTGGGGGCAAAGTTATTTGCAGTTCGGGATCAATTACAGTCAGCACAGGAGTCATCAGCTTGCTGCCGACAACACCTTTGACATGTGTTGCTTCGTTTAGGATCATACCGCCTGCTGTTGCTTCCGCTCCTGTGCCTGCCGTTGTCGGGATTGTAATACAAGGAAGCCCACGATTAACTATTCCACCCTTATCCAAATACTTTTCAACGGGTGGTGGGTTGCTGATAAGAGCCGCCGCAACCTTCGCTACGTCCATTGCGCTTCCGCCGCCAAGTCCTAAAACCACTTGCGAATCAGCCTTTTTGAGATGCTCATAACAAGCTTCTGCGTTGCTTGTGGTGGGGTTTGAAAGAACTTCGCTGAAAATATCCACTTTCATTCCTAGTTTAGTCATCGGTTCAGCAACTCTTGCCGCAGCTCCCGAACTTGCTAAAAATCCATCAGTAACGATTGTCGCGTTCTTGAAGCGTAATACGTCATACAAGTATTCTGCCATTTGATTTATGCTGCCTGCTCCAAACATTAAGTCAGGCATCGTCATTAAAATAGTTCTCATTTAATCGTTCCTTTCCTCGATATCGAATAGAAGGTGGAATCACCGCCCCCTATCCTCATTCATTTATAAATTATTTAAACGCCTTAATTTGCGCTGCAACTGGAAGGAAATACTCCTTGAAAGTAGGNNATGCCTCTAACATTGCATAATGTCCGACGCCTTCCATCAAAATCATTTCAGAGCCTTTAACTTGCTCGTGAAGCATTTTGGTGGTTTGCGGAGGTGTACCAGGGTCATATGTACCTGTCATAAGTATGAGCTTCGTCTTACTTGTATCAATATCCTGCGCTTTTCCGCTTAGGTTATGGTCGATTGAATAGTAGTACAAATCGCCACCAAAAACACCGCTGTAAGCATTGCCATAATCCCAGCCTACTTCATGTGTGGAGTTGGGCGTTGAATATGGAGGAAGTGAAACTATAGCCATATTGCTGCTTTCAACAAAACCATTACTAATTTGTGGGTTGTCATAGTTATACATAAGCGTATTCAAGGAGCCTGAGCGGTCGCCTGTTTCATCTGCCGTTTTCAAGGAAGCTCCTATACCAACGCAAGCACGATACACATCCGGGCGATAGTAAGCAAGGTCAGGAGCAAGGTGTCCTCCCATTGAGCAGCCCATATATGCGGGTCTTTCAAGCTTTAGTGCCTTAACCAATTGGTCTTGGAACTTCAGCATAAAATCAAGTGTCAGCTTATATTGATGCGTCCACCAAGGGTAGTTTTCAGGTGGC
Organism: Oscillospiraceae bacterium; assembly: GCA_003519645.1. The sequence continues at coordinate 6,036 of DOWI01000043.1, read as the reverse complement.
AAGGACTTTCCATGATAGGGAAGGTCGTATGAAATGAAGCGGAAGTCCTTGTTGAAATCGGGATCNNCGCTGTGTGTTGAAGCAAGAAAGGTATACCCTCGCCGCATTCCTCATAGTAAACACGGTACTCAATTCCGTCGATGGTAAGGTAGACATAATGCCCCGTTACGTCCTCGAAGCGAATGTTTTCTTCTACAGGTGCCGGATCCTCAATTTCGGGGATTTCGTTATAAAACTCCCTTAGCTTGCGGATAATCTCTTGCAACATTAAGGAGTATTGTCGAGTAACAATATCCTTCATGTTGTATTTTACGCCATGATACAAATTTGCGGTCGATGCCGAATTGTAGAAGGGCGGCGGGGTTACTTCCAATATTTTCACCCATTGGTCGGAGGTTGCGATAAACTGAATGTCAGAATCAACCTCTCCTTCAACGTGTTCAACAGTTTCGGGAGTTCCGTTCTTATAGGATATTAGCCAAGAGCCGTCATCGTCTCCTAGTCTGACTTTTCCATTAAAACTTCTGCTGTACCTTTGCATCTCATGCGTTTCATATACTTTTTCGATAAACTTAGGAAAATCAATACTTTTAATCATGGACAAACCTCACTTTCCAAAATACATTCCAATATCGTTCTTTCAACTAAAACCTTAGCTTCCTGAACCTTAAATTTGTTCGCTTTCAGTGGCTTTGATCCATCCTCGATGGTTTCGCCTGCCTGCTTTGCCAATTGCTCGTCAATTTTATTACCGCGCAAAATTTCTTCCGCTTTCGTTGCACGATATGGCCTGNNCGGCAATCACAACGGCACAATTCACGATTGCAAAGTCAATTGTTTTACGTTTAGCAAACTTTTGGAAAGAGCTTTTTGTGCTCGGTTTGGGAATTGGTATGATTATCTCAAGAACCATTTCTCCGTCATTTAAAACGGTGGACTTGCACACGTCAATAGCCCAAAAATCGGTAGCCTCAATTGTTCTCTCGCTCGTTCTGATTTTTGCTCCAAATGCCAAAAGCGCAGGAGCTGTATCAGAAGGATTAACGGCAAAGCAACCATTTACAGCGCCATAAATTGAGTGATAACGATTATCTCCTGCTGCGGCGTAACACTTTTTTCCACCCTTCATTTTGCATGCATAGTAATTGTTGTCGGAACGGTAATACCAACAGCGGTTTTCTTGACATATATTACCGCCAATCGTTCCCATTCTCCTTAAATTCGGTGAAGCAGTGTGTTCAGCCGCTTGTGACAGAGCAGTCAACTTTTCTTTTACAATATTATTCTCCGCCACATCTCGAAGCTTTGTCATTGCGCCTATCTTGATGAAACCATCTTCTTCCTTGATGTAATCCAGTTCTTGCAAACCCTGTATGTTGACTAAGAACTTGGGATAATATTGTTCGGGATAAATGTCTCTTTTCATTCCACCTACTAAATCGGTGCCACCTGCCAATATTTTTGCGCCGTCTTTAAGTAATGAACAGGCTTCTTCAACAGAATGCGCGCTAACTAAATTAAATTCCCTCATTTTTTGCTCACCTCCTATATCTTTCCAAGAGCTTCCAGTACACGATCCGGCGTAAACGGTGTAACCTTCAAACGCACGCCAATAGCGTTATAGATTGCACTGCTCACAGCCGAAGGCAGGCCGTTTTCAAAACTTTGACCTATGCCAGCCCAACCATAGGCAGTAGATGGCTCGTAGCCCTCAACTACCACAGGCACGATTTCATTATCCAACAAAGTACAGACAGGGCAATCAATGTAACTGTTGTTAAGCAGTTTCCCTGTCTTCATATCGAGAATTTGCTCAGCGCCACCGGTAATAGCCTCTAAACCGTGGTGGGCAGTTAAATAGTGTGCTTCAACAACTCTTGGATTAATTGCGGTTCCACAGTCTTGAACAATAGTAACCTTAATATTTTTTAATTCGCCCGTTTCGGTATCAACGTCCAGTTCAACGAAAGTAGCGCCTTGTTCAGCAGGTTTAGGGCCGTTTGGAACTTTATATTTGCTGTATCCGATAATATGGTCGTAAGCGCCGGAGTTCATAATTGCGCTGAATGCGTATATCCATGGAATTTTCTTTTCCGGATCGGATTTAACGAATACCATGCCGTTTTCTGTTTCCAACTCATCGGCTGGTTTTTCGAGTATTTTGCTTGCGGTTTCCAACAGTTTTTGACGAGCTTCCTTTGCTGCTTCATATGCTGCATTACCTTGTATAAACGTACCACTTGAACAAGACTGCGGAGATGTGTATGGGGTATAGGTTGTGTCGTTTCCGACAAATCTTACTTTCTCAAATGGCAAACCCAAAGCCTCTGCTACAATCTGGCATTGCGAAGTGCGTCCACTTTGCCCAATATCTTGATAGTTGCAGACCAATATAGCGGAGCCTTCACTACAAAGCTTTACGATAGCGTTTCCTGCCATTCCTTCGCCGCCGTTTTGTTGGCAGTGCAGGCTCATTCCGATTCCGTGTCGCAAGATGCCTGTCTTTTCGGCTGCAGTCTTGCGCTCGTTCCAAGGTACCCTTTTCAATCCTTCATCTATACATTTTTCAATACCCGTGTGTCCGAGCCAGTTTGCGCCCGTCCATTGATATGTANNCTTCACGCATATGGTTTTTGCGCCGTAACTCTATCGGGTCTATTCCAAGCTTTTCAGCCGCAATATCCATCGTACTTTCTACTGCGAAGAAAACCTCGGGGTTGCCGAATCCCTGCCATCCAACGAAAATAGGGCCATTCGTAGCTACACTGTGTTTGCGGAATTTATTCGCCTTACAATTATGGGAATACAACATATTACCTGTGCAAGTAGCATCATACATAAGAGTCCCGACGCCAAACTGTCCTGCTGTACTGACATTACGCCATGATTCTGTATCCATTTTTACAATAGTTCCGTCTTTCTTGAAGCCTATTTCGGTTTTTGAGTCCATACCGCTGCGACCCCATAGATTGTAAAATTCCTCGGTACGAGTATAATACAATCTGACAGGCCTCTCTAATTCCATAGATGCGGCAGAAGCAACCAATACATAAGCGGCATCGTTGCTTGGATGCCATACTCCACCCCCAAGCCTGCCGCCAAAGCCGCCACCTGTGCAAACTGTTGAGACATTTACATCTTTGAAGTCTAGTCCCGTCGCCTTTGCAATATTAAACAGAAGAACGCCCGACATTTGCGAAGGACAGTATACATCAAGCTTTCCGTTTTTAAAGTCTGCAACGCAACCCGAAATTTCCATGAGCGGCGCTTGTGCTTTAGAATATACATATCCACCGTCACTTACAAATTCGTCCACCTCTTTGCGCACCTCGTCCATATCACCGTAACCATCATAATCCGATACATCGGGAGTTCGCTTTGTAAAACGCCCTTTCTCATCAGGGTCAGAAAACAGATTATGCTTATATGCCGCAGAAACTATATTTGTTCCTTCGTCTGCTTTAAGCGGAGGGAACGGAAGCGCCCAGTAATCTTGCGGTATAGCAGGAATAGCTTGTGGTGCGCCCTCCTTTTTTGCCTCATATGGATCAACAACATGAGGCAACACCTCATACTGCACCTTTATGCATCTAACTGCTTCTTCTGCTGTATGTACATCCTCAGCAACAACACAGGCAACATCTTGCCCCACGAAGTCCAAAAACGGAGGGAAAAGCTTCGGAAAATTATCCTTTGTCATTATAAGATCAACACCTTGCATATCTTTAGCTGCCGATATGTCAATACTTGTTACGTTCGCTCTTGCATGGGGAGATTTCAACAGCCTTGCATGAAGCATTCCTTTAAGTTGAACATCACTGGAAAAAATGGATTGACCGGTTACACGCTCAACGGCGTACACGTCTTTTACTTGCTTGCCCAAAACCTTGAAATCAGACATTCTTCTCTCCTCCCATCTTATCGGCAGCCGCACGCGCCGCATCAAGTATATGTTCGTAAATGGCGCAGCGACATATGTTGCCCGCGAGCGCTTGCTGTATCATATCATCAGTTGGATTAGGATTTTCGTCTAACAGTGCCTTTGTTGTCATTATGAAGCCGGGAGTGCAATAACCACACGCAAATCCACGTTTTTCAATAAAGGCTTCTTGAATTGGATGCAAATGCTTTCCGCACTTTAGGCCCTCAATCGTGGTTATTTTCTTGCCTTCAGCGGTTACTGCCAGAACCATACAAGATAACGTAGGTACATTATCGACCAATACCGTGCATGAACCGCAAGCGCCCTCGTCACAGGCAACTTTGGTTCCAATCAGTCCAAGTCTATCTCTAATGACCTCAGCAAGTGTCATAAATGGCTTCACATCAGCGATTGTTATCTCCTTGCCGTTGATGATGAGCCTTAGCGTTGTGCCCGCTTTAGTAGCTGGATTGTCCATATGCCATTCCTCCTCTAACATTAATGTTACTAACAAGTTCCTCTCGCTAACATTTTTTGAACAATATTGCTATATAGTTCGGATAATTTGCTAGCAGATATATCATAAGCATATATAATTCAAAAATATATGTCCATAACATTTGTTATGGATAGATAAATTTAACAAAAAAAATCCACGCTCCGTAGACCGGCGATGCGNNAAAAAAAGGAGCATAACTTTTTAATTAAATGCCAAATCTCGGATAGAAATTCATCACATTTATATAATCGGAAAAAGCCAGGTGTATTCGCTACAACATAGGTTGTATGTACTGAATATACCTGGCTTTTAATCCAATTCAATTTCCGGTAGTTCTAATCTGTTAGTTTGTTAAAGAAAATAATATACGCATCAACAATGCTCTGGAAAAACTCAACTGTATCTTCTAAAAATTCTCCTTGTTCATCAATAGTATTTTGGACACTGCTAATATAAGCTTCAGGTTGTTGCAAAACCAATACATCTAAAAATACCAACGACTGGCGTAAATGATGGTTCGCTCCAAATCCTGCAATTTGCCCAACAGAACTACTAACCACCAAGCCTGGTTTCTTAGTCCATACACTTTCGCCATACGGGCGGGATCCTACATCCAGCGCATTTTTTATAGCTGCGGGGAGGGAACGATTGTATTCAGGAGTGAAAAAGCACACTCCATCAATTGTTTTTGCTTTTTCTCTAAACTTAGTCCATGCATCCGGGATTTTGCCTTCTACATCTAAATCTTCATTGTAAAGAGGCAATTCTCCAATTTCAAGAAAAACTGCCTCAAATCCATCTGGTAATAAAGTTGCAAATTTTTTTGCGATTTTTTTGTTGTATGAATCTTTTCTTAAACTCCCAACAATAAANNTTCCTCCTTTAATAAGGTATTAATCAGGTATACTTACGACAGTTTTTTTGTATAGAATATATTATATAACACGAAACAAATAATGGCAATAGACAGATTCTTCAGGCGATTTTTGTTTTAACTTTTTCCACTCATAAGCTATGCCGATAACAAACCAGCTTAGAATTGTTACTTTATGCGATGAAAAAACTGACTGGAGAACGTATCAAAGAAGAGATCTAAGACAAAAGAATCTCTGACCATGTAGATGTTTTAAATGATTAAAAGCATCCCAGGCAAAATTCTGGGCATTTCAAGTCTGGAAAAAAGGAGCCTCTGTTCTAGACAAAAGCTCCATTACCGTTTATTCATTTTTGCTTGCGATTGCAAGCGTTAGCAATAACCTACTATATTTTCTTACTGGCAGTTGTTATTAATCCTCTATCTATGTAGCTTTTCACAGCTAAATCAATCGTTTCAATACAAGTATATTTCGGCTGATATTCCAGTAGTTGCTTTGCTTTTTCGATACTGAACACACCACTGCGGGCAATATGATAATAGGTATGGTCACATTCATCCGGTTTACCTTCATATTTACACCATTCCGGCCATGGTAAAAATTTAATCTTCGGCTCATGCCCAAAATATTCATACATATGTTTCGCAAATCCATACAATGTGATATGTGTTTCTGCCTCAGCATCAAAAGACTCCCCTAATGCCTGGTTTCTGTGTGTAATTGCCCTGAAAAATAGTTGT
>DOWI01000332.1 GCA_003519645.1 Oscillospiraceae bacterium | reverse complement strand
TTGTCAATAGAAAAATAAAAAACATACCCCGAATCAGTTTTCCAGAGTTGTGCTTCTTTCACCAACATTTCACAACCTCGCGCCTATTTTCATATAAGACGAACCACCATACCAAAATCTGCTAAAGCAGGCTTATAAAGGGGCGAATCGTTTTACCGCTGTTGCTGTTCCTTTTCTTTTGCCTGCGTAGCCGGAGTGCGGCCTAAAATGTAATCGACGTTTGCCTTGACCGCCAGCAGTTCCTTCACCTCGTCGCGGGCCTTGCGGTAGTCAGCGTAAGCTGCTTTTTTCTCTGCCAGCACCGCCGCATATTCGGCCTGTAAACTCTTAACGGCGAGGAGCTTTTTCACGCCCAAATCGTCAAACGCTTTCTTTGCCGCCTTATGCAAAAGAATGTCGCTCTCATGCTCTGCAAGAAATTTCGTAGAGTAGCCCGCCTTGCGGTAGGCAACATAGGTATTGCGGGTTTTAACATAATTAACGATCTGTGTTTTCAGAACGGCAATCTCGGCCAGCCGCTTCTCAGCCGCCTTGATCTGTGCGGAAAGTTCATTGTACCGGGCGGTAACCGCCGCCGTTTTAGCGTCCAGCGCGCTATACTCCAGCAGACCATGTTCGGCGAGGTAATTCATCGTCTGTGCCATCTGTTTGAGATTAAAGACCTTGGCCCAGCGTTCGTAACCGACTCCCTTTCCGGCGCGGAGTTTGGCCTGAATGTCCACCAGCAGATTGACCTTTTTATCCGGCGTGGGCCGGATGATTTTTTTGCGCGGCTGATGTGCCTTTTCNNGTATCCAGCCGGATAAACCGCTTCTGATTTTTCCCGCGCAGGGCTGGGGTTTTTCCCGGTTTGACTTCATATCCGGCTTCCCGCAACAGCTTCAGGAGCGCGTCGAAATCGGCTAGATTTTTTGCAAGGGCCGTGTCGATGGCCGCGCACAGCAGTTCCCGGTGGGAGGGCTTCGCCCGGTCGCCCAGCCACTTGTTATAGCTNNGCTCTGGTGCTTCCCCAAAAGTTTCGGAATTTCCGGGTGCAGTTGAGGGACGTGGAATTCCAGATGATATGATTATGAATGTGGTGTTTGTCGATGTGGGTGCAGACGAGGAAAGCGTGGTTTCCGTTCGTAAACCGTCTGGCAAGCTCACAGCCGATACGGTTCGCTTCCTCCGGCGTGATCTCGCCGGGGACAAAGGACTGCCGGAGATGATAGGCGATCACATCGTCCGCGCCACGCGTCCTTCCTGTAAGCGCGGCATACTGCCGTTTGAAAAAAACGAACTCGGCGTCGGCTGTCCGGCTGTCGCATTCATAGCCGGTGATAAGCCTGCCGTAATCCGTTTTTTCCGGATTTTCGGCATAGTCAATAATGTCGCTGATTGCCGTGCCGACGTCACGGCCTTTGCCGGTATGCAGAGGCATCAGCCGGGTTGTTGCCATAAACACTCCTCCTTATAAAATAAAAAGGAAGCTATGAAGCTTCCTAAGCTTCATAAACGAATTTTTTAGGCAAAAACATAGTGATGACTTACAAATTGCGATTTAATTTGCTATAATATATGTAATAATTTGCCGAATCAAAATGAGCTACCATAGAGTTAGAGGTCATGTGTAGATAATAGCAATTATGCAAAGTTAAAACAATGTGGTTTCTCATCAATATTAATTTGGAATACTATGATGCAATGTTTAAAGCATTGGAGGAAAATAACTCATGTATGAAATATCAAAATTAGAATTTTCTAAATGGTTGATGAAGCAAGATATAAGTTTACTGTCAGCATGTGAAAAAGAAATGATTGGAATTATCATTGACCATTTTGATGATATAGCTCAATATGGAACAAAAAATGGTGCTCGTGCTAAGTTGATGGGTAGTTATATTGAAAAGCTTAATAACAAAGCTGAACGTAGCGAATTGACAATGCCGAATGCAGATTATTTGGGAGAACGTGTTAAGCGTTTAGTATCTCTTACGGTAGAGAACTTCCGTGGCTTTGGTATAAAAGAGAACTTTGAATTTGACAAACAATATACTTTTTATCATGGACCTAATGGTTCAGGAAAAACGAGCTTTTGTGAAGCAATAGAATATAGCGCATTAGGAACAATCGCAGAAGCATCAGCTAGGGGTATTACAGTAGATAAGTATATTGTCCACACAGGAATGAAAAAAGCATCCGCACCTATCCTGAAATGTGAATTGCCAGATGGTTCCACTGTAGGTTTTCCTACGAACTTATCTGAGTATCGCTTTGCTTTTATTGAAAAAAATAGAATACTTAATTTTTCTCACATTGGAGCAGCTACAACAAAAACACAGGTTGAACGAATTGCATCATTATTTGGATTAACCGAATTTCAAAGCTTTGTTCATGATTTTACAGACTCTTTTGATAGTCGTTATTTAACATTGGAATCGGACGCAAGCAAGGAATATCAGTCAAAAGTTAAAGAAGTTGAGCAACAGCAGAAAAATCTTAGTGACTTGAAAGTAGCCTTAGAGCCGAAAACCAAGTTCCTTCAAGAATTAGTAGATTTATTACATAAAGAAGAGATTAAAACAGCTGAACAGGCTATTGCTTATTTAATAAATGAAAAAACAGGACTCATTATATTGGCAACAAAAAGAGCTTCGGAATACCATATGAATCTTATTCAAGAGAATATTTTAGAAACTCTTAAAAAAGCCATCGAGGAATTCTTAATTGCAATACAAAGCGTTCAGTTGGGCAACGAAAAAATTCTTTCAAATATAAATTCTGTAAATTTGGCTCAAATATTTAACGCAATTACCGCTCTAAAGCCTTCTTATACAGAAGATGTGTGTCCGGTGTGCCGCACCCCATTATCAAGTGCTGTAGAGAATCCGTTTGAGTATGCTGAAAAAGAACTGCACAAATTCTCTCAAATAGAGGAGGCTAAGAAAACAGTATTATCAAATTCAAAGATTGCTGCAGAAAAAATTCATGTCATAATCGGTGAATTATCAAAGAAAGAGATATGTTCGCTTTTTGTGGGTGTAGATGCTCAATTGATTTTAGGGGCTTCTCTACAAGCAAAGTAAAGCCAGCTATAGTTGTTAAAAAATAATGATAATGTGCACATCATAAGAATAAATGCATGGTTTCCAAACCTATTAATAGCTGGAATTTGCATAGAATATGAACTTCCCATTATGGTTATACTTGGATTTTCAAGTGATCCTTTTTCAGCCGTAAACCCGGTCCTGAATCGCGTACCGCAAATCCTGTATCTTGCCGATCAACCATGCCGCCGCCATCGGGATTCCGAATGGGCTGACGAGAAACGCCATCACCAGCAGGATGATCCCGTTTGTAACCTGATGGGTAATCAGCGCCAGCACACCGAAGATGCCGAGGACCGTTCCAGCAAGACCGAACACCCACGCCGAGCAGTACAGCAGAGCGGAGCAGATCCAGACGAAAACGGTCAGGACCACGATGACCGGAGCGACGAGTATTTTCAGTATCAGCCTCATAAAATCGGCCCCCTTTACAATTTCTAATACAACTATAACGCCTATGCTGCTTTTTGCAAGGATGCGGCAAAAAAATAACAGGCGGCTTACACGTCGTAAACCGCCTCACATTCCGGGACATACGTCCCTATTTCAATTTCGCAAGTACGACGAAAATATCAGTAGCCGCCTGCCACAGCCGTTCCTGATTTTGGACGATATCCTC
>DOWI01000280.1 GCA_003519645.1 Oscillospiraceae bacterium | reverse complement strand
TGACTTTTTATAGTTAGTCTTTCTATCTCAGCTATGGTCACAGGATTAAAGACTAAAATGAGTATCCTGTTTTCCAACCTTGTACCCTCCTTATTTTCATATTCCACGATCACAAAAATATGCTTGCTTCATTCGCCTGTTTTTAATTGAATTCCTGTTCAGGGGAAATGCTCTCTTTATAAATCTTTGATGCGCGCTGCATCAATTTGGAAGCGGCAACATTCAGCAGCATGATGTTAAGTGCCGTATTCAGACGGGAGGGGGCGTCCGGCACCGGCCCTTCATATCCTGTCATCAGTATTTCAACCAGTGAAACAAGCGAACGTCCTGAAAGATCAATTTCACCTTCCAATTCAAAAATCGCATAACAGAGCAGGCTATACAGGCGGGTTTCTGGTATAATGTCATCCGATCGATCGTCGACATTGCCGTTTATATAACCAAGCAATGTAACGATATCCTCAAGATGCATGGCAGGGCGCAGTAGATTAATCAGCAGAATTCTTGCCACCTGCAGCTCGCCGTATTTTTTTCCCACAGGCCGGGATACCCATCCCCGCTNNCTTCACCCAGTTTTGTATGGCGCTGGCGCCCAGCCCGGTCAGCTCACAAACCTGGGATAGCAGCAGTCCGCCGGGAGAAACCGCAAAAATCGGATCGAGAGCGGAAAACGCATCCTTCTTGTTTTCCGGCGACACAGGGAGATTTGTTCCCGGCAAAAAAGCATCTGCAGACATCGTCCTCCTCCTTTACGTGTTCATGTGTTGTGTATATGAGTTCATATGGATTATATCATATGTTCACATGACCGTCAATACCTAATTGTAATATTTTTTTGATTTAATTTAAATTCTAAAGTATCACAATGCACAGAGATTAATATTATCAAAAAAACAGAGACAGCCAATAGATATGAGACTGTCTCTGTTTTTTTAAAACCCGAAATACTCTTTGGCATTTTTATAGCAAATCCCCTGGATAATATCTCCCAACGCTTCATAATCCTCCGGATACTCCCCATGCTCCACCCATCCGCCGATCAGATTGCATAGGATGCGGCGAAAGTATTCATGGCGGGGATAGGATACAAAGCTGCGAGAGTCGGTCAGCATGCCCACAAATGTTCCGAGCACCCCTAAATTGGCAAACGCCTTCATCTGTGCCACCATTCCGTCGCGCTGATCATTAAACCACCAACCCGACCCAAGCTGTACTTTGCCCTTGAAGGGCGCTTTTTGGAAATTGCCTATCATGGTGCCGAGAACATAGTTGTCCTTGGGATTAAGGGTATAAAGAATGGTTTTGGGCAGCATATCATCGGTTTCCAGACTGTCAAGCAGCCTTGCAAGGGGTGCGGCGATGCTCAGGTCATTGACGGAGTCATAGCCTGTGTCAGGTCCGAGCTTCTCAAACATCGGCGTATTGTTGTTGCGCAATGCCCCGATATGCAGCTGCATGGTCCAGCTACGGGCAGCGTATTCCTTTGCACAAAATTGCAGCATTGCGGTTTTAAACACTTCTTGTTCCTGTGGATCCGGCATCTGCCCCGCCATCGCCTTGTCAAAAACGGCTTTGGCATCCCCTTGGGCATATGGAACGGCTTCCAGCGCATGGTCGGAAAGACGGCAACCGTTTTCATGAAAGAAACCAATGCGTCCCCGCAGCCATGACTGCAGCCCCTCATATGAGGATATGCTCTGCTCCTTGACATAGGTTACAAAGGTGTTTTTCCCGATTTCGACCGCTTTGTCGGGTCGGAAGGTGGGCAAAACCCTGATTTCAAACCCCTCCTGCCGCAGCTGCTGGTGATGGTTGAGGTCGTCGGCAGGATCGTCTGTGGTACAGACAACCTCGACATTGGCGCGGGTGATCAGGGAGCGCGCTCGAAAATCCTCTTCTCCTAACAGATCATTCCCTTTCTGCCAAATTTCTTGGGCGGTATCGGGGGTAAGTGTTTCACCAATATTAAAATACCGTTTCAGCTCAAGGTGCGTCCAGTGATAAAGCGGGTTTCCGATACAATGCGGCAGAGTTTCTGCCCACATCTTAAATTTTTCATAATCATCGGCATCACCGGTAATATATTTTTCATCAATTCCGTATGCCCGCATCACCCTCCATTTATAATGATCCCCGCCCAAAAGCAGCTCGGTCAAGTTTTTAAACTGATGATTTTCGGCAATCATCTGGGGATTCAGGTGACAGTGATAATCAATGATCGGCATGTCCTCGGCATATTCGTGATAAAGTCGTCTTGCCATTTTTGTACGAAGCATAAAGTCCTGATGAATAAAGCCCATAAAATCCATGTCCTTTCCGTATTTTCCACATTTATTTACATTGGGTGCGGTCCTCTACAGTGTAATGCCATCCTTAAAGATAGAAATCTCCTTATACCCGTTTTTTTCATTCTTTGTCTGCTCTCCGCTTGCCACCGCAAGAACATAATCAAACAGCTGGTCGGCAACACCGTCCATACTTTTAGTTTCCTTATCCAAAAGAATTCCGGCGTTGAAATCAATCCAGCTGGGCTTATTCTCGTACAGCTTGGTATTGGTGGAAATCTTAACAGTCGGGACCGGCGCGCCGACCGGAGTACCGCGCCCTGTAGTAAACAGAATGAGCTGTACGCCCGAAGCCATGAGATTGGTGATTGCCACAATATCGTTGCCCGGTCCGTTCAGCAGATTTAAGCCGTTTTTGGTAACAGGCTCTCCAATATCCAAAACGTCAACCACAATCGATCTGCCGCCCTTTTGAACGCATCCAAGTGATTTTTCCTCCAGTGTTGTGATTCCTCCCGCCTTGTTTCCGGGGGAAGGATTTTCGTATATTTCCTGACCATGACGCTTGAAATAATCTTTAAAGTTGTTAATCAGTTTTACTGTTTTATCAAAAACCTCCTGATTCTCGCATCGCTCCATCAGCAGGGTTTCGGCACCGAACATTTCAGGAACCTCGGTCAGCACCGTACTCCCGCCGCAGGCAATCAGCCTGTCCGAAAAGCGTCCCACAAGCGGGTTGGCTGTGATTCCGCTGAGACCGTCGCTTCCGCCACATTTCAGCCCTACCCTTAATTTCGAGGCGGGCAGCTCCTTACGCTCAAAGGTGGCGGCATACTTCTGCAGCTCTCCAATCAGCTTTGCCCCCTCCTCCAGCTCGTCATGGCTCTCTTGGGAATTGAGAAATCTTACCCTGTCGGGATTGATATCATCACCGAGAAAATTGCAAAATACCTCCATGTTGTTGTTTTCGCAACCCAATCCCAGCACCAGCACGCCCCCTGCGTTGGGGTGGTTGACCATGCTTCTCAGGATGGTCTGGGTATACAGCATATCGTCGCCCAGCTGGGAACAGCCGAAGGGGTGGGCAAAGCTTTCTGCGCCGGTCATCTGCGCCAATCTCTCGGCAACCTTGTTCACACAGCCTACGGTATTGATAATCCATACATCATTGCGTATACCCACGCTGCCGTCATCCCGCTCATATCCCATAAATGTTCGTTTGCAGTCTTGGGCTTTGGTCTTATAATCCTTTTGCGTATAATTATATTCCAATACATCCTTAAGATTGGTTTTGAGATTATGGGAATGGACAGCCTCCCCTTTCTTGATATCTTGGGTTGCGTGCCCGATGGGAAAGCCGTATTTGATTACATTTTCCCCTTTTTTAATCTCCTGTAAGGCGATTTTGTGACCGGTTTTCAGATCAACCTCAACATTGTCCTGCTCGTCAATCCGCATATCGACAAACTTCCTCCCTTAAAAACGATAGATCCTGATCCCACAGCTTTACACTGCTTAATATTTCATCAACCGACGCTTTTTTCATAAATTCCATAATTTCAGGATTGTCGTTGGGCTGACCTGTTTTATAAAACTTAATCAGCGCGCCAAACCCCTTAAGCAGCGTGGGCGGATTTTTCCCCTGCCGTTTGATATACTCCAGAATGGACGGCAGAACACGAACCTTAAACTTGCTTACCGAATTCAGCGCAATGGATGAAAGATAGTGCTTGATATAAGGATTTGAAAACCGCTGCAGCACATTGTCGGCATAATCGGTAAGCTCTTTTTGGGGAAGATCCAGCGTAGGAATGATTTCCTCATATATGCACTTTTTAATAAAATCCAGCATTTCAGAATTGTCCATACAGGACTTGACGGTATCGAATCCTTTGAGCAGGGCATAGGGAACCATGGAAGTATGGGCGCCGTTGAGTATCCGCACCTTACGGGTTCTGTATGGTTCAAGGTTATCGGTCCATATGACGTTGAGTCCGATTTGATTAAACGGCAGCTCCTCCGCCAGACGCTTGTCCCCCTCAATCACCCACAAATGAAAAAATTCAGACGTATTCACCATGCTGTCCTCATAACCCAGATCAATTTTTTCATCCCTGGGATAGCCCGTGACGATTCTGTCCACCAGCGTGCTGCAAAAATGATTGTTTTGGTTTACCCAGTTGATAAAATCCTCGCCGAGCTTCCAATCCTCTGCATATTTCAGTACAATTTCCTGAAGCTTTTCGCCGTTTTTATCAATCAATTCGCAGGGCAGCAGTATAAATCCGTCCAACCCTTTTGTAAATCGGCGGTGAAGCAGTGCGGTAAGCTTGGCCGGAAATGATTTGGGCGGCGTGTCATCCGGTTTGTCCTGTTCCGAATAGGCAATCCCTGCTTCTGTGGTATTGGATACAATCACACGCATATCAGGATTATCTGCCAGCGCAAGGTAAGCGTTATAATCCTCATACGGGTTGATACAGCGGGATATGACATCTATGACCTGGGTTTCAACGCCCTCCACCCCTCTTATAATATGGGTATAAAGCCCGTTTTGTTGATTCAGACGATCCCCCAGACCCTGCTCTATTGGCTATACCACCGCTACACTTCCGCTGTACCGGCCGCCGTCGTTCAGCTTTTGTAGCATCCAGTCGGCAAAGCCCCGCAAAAATCCGCCCTCACCAAACTGTATTATCCTTTCCGTTCTGCTGGGTTTGGTCTTTATTTCATCAATTCTCTTCATACAATCGTCCTTTCATTTTTTATGTTCTGAAATATTCTTCCTCAGTTTCAACCTGCATATCCCAAGAAAACAAATAATCGTCCTATAAAATGTGAACAGGGCAGCCACAGGAATTTCTGCAGCAGCCCTGTTTGTAAGCTTATCTTCAATCATCGGTTTTATGCGGTGGCAGAACAACACGATAATAATCCTTATCCAAAATGTATGCCGAATAGCGGAACTTGTGGTTGACCAGCTTGTTCATATCTTTTACATAATCCTCCGGCAATTCTTTATCCGCTAGATTTTCGGTCTTGTTTTTTGGGGCATTATATCTTGCTTTATCGGTAATCCAACTCCGATTGCTGAAAATAACCAGTGGAGGAGCATCAGATAGAATATCACGCCCCATTAAAAGGCGGGAATCAAATTCGAGTCCAAACAGATTGGATAAGGTTGGAATAATGTCAAGACTTGAGCATGGCTTCTCTATTGTGACCGGCTTCATCCCTTTTTTCCATAGGATAAACGAGCTTTTATAAAGTTCAAAATTTTCCTCAACTTCATGTCCCGCAAGCTCGCTGATTTGACGGTTGGTTAAACCATAGGGATAATGATCGGCACTCATTGCTATGACAGTGTTTTCAGCCACTCCTGCCGCTTCAAGCCGCTGGATCAATAGCTCCAGCGCCCTGTCAAGCTCTATATTACAGGCGAGATATGCCTTGGCCGCATCGCTATTGGGAAGGTGGTCAACAAGCTCCTTGTTTTTGTAGGCAATATAATTGCCGGTAAAGGTGTAATTGAGATGCCCGCTCACCGTCATGTAATAAACATGAAATTTCTTATCACCCGAATAGTTCGGGGTTGTTTTTTCTATCATTTCCACATCCGATTCCGGCCAGGATTTTTTTATTTCCAGTCCGTTCCCTACGCCCATGTAAGCATAGCCCATGTTAGGATGCGAAATATCCCGATCATAATAGGTATAGGTATGGTTATGATAAGCCCGTGTCGAGTAGCCGAGCGTTGAGAATTGGTTGCCCATCGCAAAGGGAAGCCAGTTTTTTCCCGAACGGGAAAAGCTCCATACGCCTGATTTGGGAATCAGACCGGTACAAGCCACATACTCGCCGTCGCTCGTGCTGACACCCCAGACAGGATTGTAAAAATGATTGAACCGAAAACCCTCGTTTGCAAGCTTGTAGAGCGTCGGTGTCAGTTCCCTATCGATTGCATAGTGGGAATAGGACTCGGCGGTAATGAATACAAGATTGCAGCCTTTGAAAATGCCGGTATATTTATTTTGCATGGTCGGCTGGGCTTGCGAGAAGTACTCATGCATATTTACGATGGTTTTGTCCTTTTCACCTTTTTTCAGTCTATCAAAGTCTATGTCCATTATATTGGGTTTGTATACGGGAGCGGTTGCCGGAGCAGACGATGTATCGTCCTGATTGTCAATCGTTTTATCATTGGTTTTCGGCTGGGCGGCAGGGGCAGACCAAGGGGGTTCATTGCTGCCGGTATCCGGCTCAAATCCAAGCATTAAACGCTTCAAATCCAACCGCAAGGTTGTAAGCATTCCAAGCTTCTGCATGGACAGCTCGGGCGCGGCCGTGTGATAGTAAAGATCATAAGCAGAATAGGTTATACGGCTTGCACCTAGCATAATCAGCAGCGGCAGAGTGTGCAGAAATATCAACGCCCCTGCCGAGATGGGCAGATACCGCCACAAAATCGGATAGAATCGAAATTTTTTTAAGCCGATTAGCAGCATGACAACAAGCGGCACAAGCATAAGAATCAGGATTACAAGACTTTTCAGGACAGCAAAGAAGATCTGCTGCCAAAACTGCATTACTTGACTTGTCCCTGAAATGGAATACAGAGAAAGAAATGTCCTAAAAACCGAAAAATACACCACCTGCACTGCATAAGGCAATGTATAAAGCAGGATCAGCACCCATGAGAGGATGCGGTTTACCTTGTAGTTGAAAAATGATGTTAAGCCAAAAACAAAAACGCCGGCAGGCAGCGCAAATAAAACGGAAAAGAGGGTTCCAATGCTAAGCAGTGTATGAAATATCCATATTCGAAACAGTATCTCCAGATAGATGAATGAAAAAACATGAAAAAACAGCCTGGCATAGGGCCTTTCATAAAAATTATATGGAATTTTTAAAAAATAGGAGTTTTTCCGGGCATGCTTCATGTATTTTAACACCTCTTTCTGCGCTCATCTTAGGGCACGGTAAGAACCTTGTGGAGATGCCGGTAAGAGTGAAATTATACGAATATGTTTACTTGTCTCAATAATTATATCATATAATCATTGGAACTGTGGCTAAATTTTATCAACTTTTACATACTCGCTCTTACTGTTATGTTTAATTCGATACTTAATATATTTACGACTGGGTTCCGATATGCCGCAAGGTAAAAAGTTCCGCGCAGCAAAACACAAATTTAATGCAACCGCCAAAACGGCATGGCTCTCAAAAATCACATAAAAAACCACTTGCAAGCCAAATCTTGACTCGCAAGTGGTTTTTATAGCGTGCAGGTATGTTATTAAGATTGGGTTTATTCAGGAACGGCGCCCGCCAAATTGCTTTCAAGCTTTGGCCGCCCATGATACTGCATATATGCAATAAATTGAAGTGAAAGCTCGGTTTTCAGCCTCGATTCAATCGCCGGTAGCAATATCTGTTGAATGTTATACTGAATCCGATTGATGGTTTTTTCATCATTATTATAAACCAGCTTTCGGCCGTAGGTAGACACTGTCAAAATCGCGCTTACAAATGTCTCGTTTGTTGTACCCACCGATATGTTGGCGCATACAATTGAACCTATTTTATCACAGCTTTTGTCTCTGGCATCCATCACATAATGGTTATTGTTCTCGGCTTGGATTTTGTCATTATGAAAGACGAAGGACTGGGTGCCGGACGAAATCTGATAAAATGTTGTCGAAGGGTTCTTTGCAAGCTCCTGTACAGAAAGCCCTTCACATCTTGAGCCGTCTGCCCATCGCCATTTTGTTTTATAATGGGGATAATTGTATGCCAGAGATACAACCAAGTGGGTTTTTCGTAATTTGGTCGACTCGGCGACACAATCGGCAAATTTGTTCATAATGGCTGTAATCTGCTGGGACGGATTGCCCACAATTCGGGGAGGCGAATCGAGACCCCGCAAACAGTTGTCAATTGAAAGAAGGAGCGCCGAATACTTTTGTTCACAAAATTCATCACAAGCAGAGGAAAGCTGCTGAAGCAGGTTTGAAGTACTGACGCTCTCCTGCATCTCTTTGTAAGAACCCACGCTTTTGACGACAGACCAGCTTAGAGACAACAAAACAATCAGCACCGTAATGATGATGCCGACAAGCGTCAGCTTTGAATCCGATTTCAGATGAAGAGACTCGCCGAAATAGCCCAGCACAAAGCTGAACCATACCGACGGCAGGGCAGCCAGCACCGGAAAAAGAATCCAGTAAATTTTTCGTGAGCCTCTATATTTTTGCACATCGTTTTTGTTATCCGCCAAATGAACCGCCTCTGTCTTTCATTTTGTCACGTTGTCGACGATTTTCACTTTTCCATAATCATGTAGCTTTGACACACGAATCTTAGCGGTTTGCAGCACAATACTCTTATTGTGTGGAATAATGTCTTTGTTGGCATACCGAAGATCACAGGATGACTCTTTTTTCATGTTCATCAATCTAATCATATTTGTCCACTGCCCTATCAACCAACTTTTCATATAATTTCCTCCATTCTATCATAATTAGTAAATTTTGTCAATTGTAATATTCCAAAAAATAACACAAATTATGATTGTTACACCAATCATTTATATGCCACCTTATCTTGTACAGATTCATGTTTTTTTATCACCCTAAAATTTTAAATCATATTTTACTTGTAAAAACATAAAATAATTTCAGACTATTATTTCTTATAATAATCCCAATAGCTTCTTGCGCACTCAATATTTATCAGGGTTAATCATAATCGCCTCGGATATGATAATTCGGGAGGTGATTATTTGAAAAAGCTCATTTCTACGTTTGCTGCTCTTATTATTTCGGCCACGATTGGGTTGAGCGCATCTGCTCAACGAGCAACCTATACAGTCGTCAGAGGCGATTCAATGTGGAAAATTGCTGTAAAATATCAGGTTGGCGTTTCAGAGCTGATCAAGGCAAATCCGGGAATCAAAAACCCAAACTTGATTTACCCCGGTCAGAAGATCAGTATCCCTGAAGCCGCTCCTTTGGAGTCATTTGAAGCTGAAGTAATCCGCCTCATCAATAGAGAACGTACAAGCAGAGGATTGCCTGCCTTGACAAACAACTGGCAGCTTTCCCGCGTTGCAAGGTATAAGTCGCAGGATATGATTGACAAAAACTATTTTTCTCATCAGTCTCCGACTTATGGCTCTCCGTTTGATATGATGGAGGCATTTGGACTCAGGTTCTCGGCTGCTGCCGAAAACATTGCGTATGGGCAGAGAACTGCCCAAGAAGTTGTAAACGCATGGATGAACTCCCCCGGCCATCGGGCAAATATTCTTTCCCGTTCTTATACCCAGACAGGCGTTGGCGCTGCAAAAAAAGCGAACGGCACCCTTTATTGGACGCAGATGTTCATGAAGCCTACTTGATTTCTGTTCCATTATATGCAGCAACCTTATTGAATGTAAAAACACACAAGGGCGTGGGATGGGTTCCACGTCCTTGTTGTTTTCTATGTAGGCCTGCCCTACCACTCTTAAAAGAGTATCATTCCCTCTATTCGCTTCGATAGAATTTGTGTCTCATCATTTATCACAATCTATGGATTTTTTGTTGGAGTGACGTCCTTTGCAACCGCNNTGATGTGTTTATATGGTTTTGACACGGACAAGACGTGTCAAAACAGTCTAAAGCCTGCAATTATACTACCGCCTGTTAAAATTTAAATGTTTTAAACTAATTGTTGATAAAAATATTGCGCCCCCTCACTTGCAGCTCACTAGATGGAGTATGTTATAGTGCATTTGAAATGCAAAGAAAATTTCAAAACCAATTTTGAGGAGGAAGCATCATGGCAATTAGAACTCTAGAATATTGTGCATCATTAAACGGTGTAACGCCGGCAACCGAACAAAATGCAGGGGTGGCAGGTGAACATAACGCAACAAATGTAGTAATCAAATTATCTGCCGAACTACTTTCCGCAGTATGCTCTGACCGCATTTTCTACCGATTCGAGTTTCTGGATGGATTTGATCAATATGATACGACAGAAAATTCCACTTTTGACACCGATTCCGATTTTGTAAGCATTGATCTTCCAAACGGCTGGACTTCATCAGGCGGTCTTGCTATTTTACGGTTGGTAATTGCCAAACTAGGTTTGGACAATAAGGAGGAAATGGTTTTATACTCGCTGCCATGCAGATTGTTTTTTGAAAGCAGAAGTCATGGAGTCGGCACTACGCCGCAGAGTGTTGAAAAGGGGTTATCTGGATTCATTGCTGATGCAAATCAAATAACTTCAGACGCCCAAGCAGCCACCCTTAGCGCAACAAGCGCCGCCCAGTCTGCAATGTCAGCATATAACAATGCTTCCGCCGCCGCCTCCAATGCAAACGCTATGGCGTTATCAGCCGATGTACAAAGCAAGGCAGCACAGCAGGCTGCCGGTATTGCAACAAATGCAGCAGAAATGGCAAATACAGCGGCAACCGCCGCTGATTCAGCCGCTTCATACGCAAATTCAGCGGCCAATCTCGCCAAGGAGAAAGCGGAAAAAGCTGATATTGCAACTGATTCTGCAATATCATTAACCACCCGTGCCGACGCCGCAGCCGCCAATGCTGCCGCTGCTATGGAATCGATAAACGCGGTTGACGGTATCGTCGGCGGAGACGGTGGGGGGCACTATTCGCCGGTAACGGTGATTGACAGCTTACGAGAGGAATCGGCCGGAGTAAAGCTACAGCGGATCATCATGGATACGGCGTGGTGGGCGCATCATGATATTATACTGGCGGCACGTGAGATTGGATACGAAAGAACAGCAAATGGATTGCGAAAAAAAGTTGGTGATGGGGTTAAAAAGTGGAGCGAGCTTCCCTATGCAATTGACGCCGAGGTTATTGACCAAGCCAATCGCATACGTGGCAGATACGCCTCCCGCCTATGTGGTATGGCTTCACACGATACGCTCATTTCACTCACCGACAGCGCGGATGCCAGTGATTTCACATCGGTTAAGGTGTTGGGAAAATCAACGCAAGACGGAATACCGGCAACGGATGCGCCCTTGCCTGTGACAGGGGTAACACCCACAAAGGTATCGGTACGGGGCAAGAATTGGATTGGCTACAACAATTCATTGCCATATACCAATTTGGGTGTAAAACTGACTTATAGCAATGGTACATATACCTTGTCAGGCACATCGGCGGGCTATCCATATAAAAGCATTTATACAATTCCGGCAAACACACTCCGAGGCACCTATCGGCTTTCTAAAACGGTTGCAAGGGGAACAGACGCTGCATATATACGAATTATTGATCGTACAGTTACGCCTGCGGTTCCCTATTCTGAATCAGTCTATGCTACACCTTTTACAATGAACGGCATACACAACGAGTTGCAGGTTGAAATTGCTTGTAGTGCCGGAATCACTTACAATGAGAGCTTTTACATTCAGCTCGAGCTTGGTTCAACCAATACTGCATATGAAGCCTATACAGGCACCGATTATCAGCTGCCCGCGCTTTCTGCGCTGCATCGTATCGGAAGCATTGCGGACAGCTATGATGCAGTAAGCGGATTGGAAACGAGAAATATCGGGATTGAGACCTTTGACGGCACAGAAAGCTTTATCAATCCGACTTTATCGCCTAACACAATTCGGTTTCAATACCCATACGCACCAGTCAAGTACAGTCCGGGTACAGGATTAAGCACTCACTTTGTATTTTCAATTCCGTCCTATTTATCCGATATAGAGGGCTTTTTTATCGGTGGGTCCCCGGATATATTCTTCAGGATTCATAAAAACAGAATCGGATATGTGGATGGTGATACCGATTTACAGATGATCACCAAGTTCAAGGCTTGGCTCGCCGCCCAAAGCACGGACGGAACGCCGTTAAAGGTATATTATCAGCTTGCTGCGCCGACAACCACACAGCATGCAGCCCAAACCATCCCCCAGCCCCACCTGAATGCCAATATATTCACAGGCATCGACGCCCCTATTTCGATTGATTACAGCAGGGATATTGCATCATGGCTGCAACAAAAATCCGACAAGGTTCAGGAGACCTGGATTACACCGACGCTGATAAACGGGTGGAAAATACAGACCGAGGTTGCGCCACATGTAGGGTATTTCAAGGACAGCATGGGAATTGTTCATATGCGGGGATTTGTAACCGGCGGAGCGGCCGGAACCATTATTTTTAACCTTCCGGAGGGATATAGACCGGCGCAGATTTCAAGATGGGCGGTTTATGCTACGGCTGCATTCGGGTCGATCAGTATCGTATCAAACGGTGCAGTGTATTTCATGAGTGGAGCAAATACTCGTGTCAGCTTGAACGAAATATCATTCAGAGCGGAGGGGTAATAATGCTGTACAGACTGATAGACGATAACGGCTTATTTGTTGAGGATTGCATCCTAGACGAAAATCCAGATAAAACGCATTACATTGAAACGCCTTGCCCTGATGGATTCTATCATCCTAAATGGGATGGTACACAGTGGATTGAGGGCGGGAGAACACCGGAGCCGGTTGTAACTGCGGAAATTTTGAAACAACAGCTCGCAGATACGGACTATCAGATTATTAAATGCTATGAATATCAGTTGGTAGGATTGCCACTGCCGTACGATATTGGGCGGTTGCACGCGGAACGACAATTGATAAGGGACTTAATAAACGGAATGGAGGAATAATCATGGCAAAAATCTACCTATCCCCCGCCGCTCATGGAGTGGACAACCCATGCAGTTATGACAAAAAATGTGGGGAGAACAAGCACTGCAACGCTTATCTTGATGAATTGGAACCGTATCTTAAAGCTTGCGGTATCCAGTACAAGCGAGCGAACAAAAAGAACACAGGCAACAACCTATCCAAGACGATTGCAGAATCCAACGCATACAAACCTGACATCCATTATACTTGCCACACAAACGCATTTAACGGCACTGTGTCGGGCAGTAGACCTCATGTATGGCTAAAGAGTGGGAACGGCAAAAAGTGGGCAGAAATCATCCTTAAGCACCGTAAGAAAATTTATCCGTATCCATGCAGTGTGAAAGATGGTTCCAGCTTTGCCGAAGTGAAAGGCACGACTGCGGTTGCAATCTATGAGGAATTGGTTTTCCATGATAACAAGGATGATATCACATGGTTCCACAAAAATATGAGGAAAATGGCAGAGTACACCGCACGGGCATTTTGCGAAATATTTGGGATAAAGTTTGTTGACCCGTACTATGTTCCGCCTAAACCCGCACCAAAGCCGAAAAAGTACGCTGTACAGATTGGCGCGTTTGATACACTGGCACAAGCTGACGATTTAGCGGGGCTGTTCAAGAGCGCGAAAGTAATAGAAGTGTAGGGGGATATATCATGCCAATTGAAATCGTTGTTGCACTAATAACGCTTACAGGCTCTGCACTTGGTACGTTCAGCGGAATTTGCGTAAATGCCCGAATGACCAATTACCGCTTGCAACAACTCGAAAAGAAAGTAGACAAGCATAATCATTTTGCCGAGCGTATCCCTGTTATCGAGGAAAAAATTGCAGTCGCAAATAATCGTATTGGAGATTTAGAAGTCGTGGTCGGAATGAACAAACCTAAAATTTAAGGAGGAAACAGAATGGAATTTTTGAATTACATCATTGAAAACGCGCTTATACTTATCCCTGCACTGGTCATTATCGGGCAGATCATCAAAAACATAGAGGTTGTGCCTGATAAGTTTATACCGCTTGTGCTGCTGGTGTTTGGCGTCGGCGGTGCGATTTCGCTCATTGGCGTATCGGTTGATGCGGTTATACAGGGCGTGCTTGTGACAGGCGCGGCGGTGTATGGTAATCAGGTTGTGAAGCAACTTAAAAAAAGTGAATAAATATAAATGTATCCCCTGCCGGCTGATTGCTGACAGGGGATTTTTTTTATTTTTCGTCAACCATTTCCTCGATTATTTTGCTGATCGATTTGCCCGTTTCCTCGCGCATTCTCTCGAGCCTACGCTTCAGCGCCGCCGGCACCGAGATGTTCAACACTTTGCGCCCGTCCGACGCTTCCTCCGGTTCACCAAATATTTCCGAATATTCGTCTGCTGTTAGGTTTTTTTCTGCCCATTCCCGCGCCTCTGTGGGCGTGTACGGACGGATTTCTTTACCCCAGCCGCCGCTATTACCGTGCCATACACCGTAACGGCTATTTCCGTGCCCCTCACCGTGGATGAAATATTTGCCAGATTTTGTACGGTACAGGCTTTCCGTGCAAAAACTGAAATCATTCCGTTGGTATCCATTATCCCATTTTCCCAAAAGTTTTGCTGTGTCGGTGTTGTACAACGCACCGTCAATGATTTTTTTCATGATGTTAACCCCTTTCTGCAGGGTGTTGCCGCCCGGCTCGGCTTAAAACACATAGACTACTTCCGCGTTCTTTATGATTCCCTCGTTGGGATCTGCGCCGTACTCAAGGTCTGTTCCGCCGATTATTGCCCTATACTGATATACGGAATTGTATTCCGCAACATGGCGTTCAAACGCCTTTTTGATTTCCTCTACATCTTCATCTTCCCCGTCAAACCAAAGGTGGCTTATGCAGGTAGCACAAGTGCCGCTTAATTTCTCGTCACTTTGACAATCGCTGTCATAATCCCAGTCATAGGATTCTTCCAACTCTTGACCGACTATTGGAACGAAGTTGTCACCACGGATACCGAAATATCTAAGGTGGGGTGTTTCCTTATATGCTTTGGTTATAGCTTCCATTGCAGATTCAAAGTTAATTGTTTTCGTCATTTTGTTCTTGCCCCTCTCTTAATCTTGTCTATATTATACCACGAATATGCGCAAAGTCAATACAATTATTAAAATAACATTATACAAATATTGATTAGAATATTGTGCATATTACACAATAAAGTTTTTATAAAAATTCGAGGGGCTACGCCCCACACCCCTATGACTTTTAAAATAAACCCCTGCCAGTTCAGCAGAGGTCTAAATAGCATAGTCTATTAATTTTGTATAGTAGTC
>DOWI01000364.1 GCA_003519645.1 Oscillospiraceae bacterium | reverse complement strand
ACGAGGCTAAGATGGACCCCCGCCCCACCTCTTCGCTTGCCCGAAAGTCTAGATGCAGCAGCGGAAGGTTTGGAAAACAACGAAAAAACCAAAGTCATCCGACTATTAAGGGTGTTTTATAAAGCCTTGTCGAGGGGTTCTTGTCGTTGGCTATTGGAGTTGAAAAACGCTAATGACGGATACCGATTACCAAACGAACGAAAATTTTTGAGGGAGTGATAATGATGTTATATGATTTAATTGTAATTGGAGGAGGACCCGGTGGTTATCTTGGTGCTGAACGCGCCGGACATGCAGGGCTTTCCACGCTGCTTATTGAAAAGCGTTTCTTAGGCGGTGTCTGCTTAAATGAGGGATGTATTCCTTCGAAAGCCTTCTTAAACTCTGCTAAAATCGCAGATTATGCAAAACAGGGAGCGAAGTATGGTGTATCCACTGAAAATGTAAGTCTTAATCATGCAACAGTAGTAGCGCGGAAGAATAAGATTGTGAAAATACTGGTTGCAGGTGTATCCATGAAGATGAAGAAAAACAATGTAACGGTAGTAAATGGTGAAGCAGTTATCAATGGACGTTCATCGGAAGGCTTTGTGGTAAAGGTCGGAGATACGGATTATATTACTAAAAGGATAATGATTGCAACCGGTANNAAAAGAGGGTTATCAGAATGGTTTTGTTCTAACAAACCGTGAGATTTTGGACATAACGGAGGTTCCGGAGAAGCTGGTCATTATCGGTGGTGGGGCAATAGGTCTGGAAATGGCTTCATACTTTAACTCAGCAGGAAGTCAGGTTACCGTTGTGGAGATGCTCGACCATATCGCAGGATCTACCGACAGAGAAATCAGTACGATTTTATACAATAACTACAAGAAGAAGGGTATTGATTTCCGCCTTTCTGCCAGAATAACAGAGATTACTGATAAAGAAGTCATTTTTGAAACTGCTGAAGGTAAGCAGTCGGTGACAGCAGACAAAGTTCTTGTCAGTATTGGTAGAAGAGCCTTTACAGAAGGGCTTGGTCTGGAATCTCTTGGTGTTGAGCTTGAGCGTGGTAGAATAAAAACCGACGAGTTTATGCGTACAAACATTTCGGGGATATATGCGGTAGGAGATGTTAATGGAGTATCAATGCTCGCCCACACAGCATACCGGGAAGCAGAGGTGTGTATCAACCATATCATGGGTAAAAAAGACAGAATGCGCTATAATGCAGTACCTGCAGTAATCTATACAAATCCCGAGGTTGGTTCTGTAGGTGAGACAGAAGAAACCGCAAAGGAAAAGGATCTGGATGTGGAAATCGTCAAGCTGCCTCTTTCTTACAGCGGGCGATATGTGGCCGAAACTGAAAGAGGGGACGGTATTATCAAGGTTCTTGTGGATAAAAAATATAAAACCATTCAAGGGCTTCATATTATTGGCAGCTATGCGTCCGAAATCATATATGGAGCTGCGATGATGATGGAAACTGAAATGCGGGTTGAAGATATACAAAAAATGGTGTTTCCTCATCCTACGGTGAGTGAGGTTATCAAGGAAGCGATGTTTGAATTTTAGGTAGCAAAGTGACAAATAGAACAAATCCTCAATAACCTTTTAAGATTATTGTGCAACAAGGCATAGGCAATATCAATTATGAAATTCCGTGACCAAGAGTGACAGCTTGCCCGCCAGCTGGTAGAGTGGACGAAAGATATGAAATATTAAGAAATGACAGCAACGATACTTCCAGTTATAAACTTAAATATTTATAGAAATATCTTATCACAAACTATTATACGAGGAGCGATAATTATGCCCAAGTCACAATTTATAGATCCAATTGTCATAAGACAAAAAGGCAAGATCACTTTTCAGGATATCCCGGTAAACCACTATGAAAAGACCATTGAAGAGGAAAGGAGTAATTTTACTACAGAGGAGTTCCTTAGAATATTCAGGGATATGTCAATTATTCGTGAATTTGAGAATATGCTTAACCTAATTAAAACAACGGGTGAGTATAACGGTATACCTTACAACCATCCCGGTCCGGCACATCTATCCATTGGGCAGGAATCAGCTGCAGTCGGGCAAGCATACCTTTTGGATTGTGATGATTTTATCTATCNNGCGAAGGGTTTGTCAGCTATTCAAAAGCTCCCCGATGAAGAGCTAATGGAGGTTATGCGAAGCTTTCGCAGCGGTAAGATTTTAAAAATTGTTGAAGAGAGAAGAAATGGTGGAACAGTAAAGGATTTAGCCATTGATTTCCTGGTGTATGGTGTGCTGGCTGAAATTTTTGCTCGTGAAACCGGATTCCAAGCTGGATTGGGTGGTTCCATGCATGCTTTCTTTACACCATTTGGAATTTACCCCAATAATGCCATTGTTGGCGGTTCGGCTGATATTGCTGTTGGGGCAGCATTATACAAAAAAGTAAACAGAAAAAACGGGATTGTCATTGCAAACATCGGAGATGCGTCTATGGGCTGCGGTCCTGTATGGGAAGCCCTTTGCATGGCTACAATGGATCAGTACAAGAAGCTTTGGGAAGGTGAATACAAAGGCGGACTGCCGTTTATTATGAACTTTTTTAATAACCATTACGGTATGGGTGGTCAAACCTGCGGTGAAACCATGGGTTATGACATGCTTGCCCGGGTTGGTGCAGGTGTAAACCCTGAACAAATGTATGCTGAGAGAATTGATGGTTACAACCCTCTGGCAGTGATTGATGCTATTCGTAGAAAAAAACAGATACTGGAAGAAAAGAATGGCCCTGTACTTTTAGATACTGTTACATACCGTTATTCAGGGCATTCTCCGTCGGATGCTTCCAGCTACAGAGCCAAGGAAGAGGTAGATGCATGGATGCAAGTTGATCCGCTGATAACGTTCCGCAAGAGCCTAGTCGATGCAGGTGTTGCCACAGAAGGTGTTTTCGAAAGCATCCTTGCCAATTCCAGCGAATTAATCACAAAAACCTTGAAAATAACAATCGATAACTCAATATCCCCAAGAATGGACTTGAATAAGGAGCCACAGGTTATTTCAAAGCTTATGTTTTCCAATAAAAGAGTTGAGAAGATGGAGGAACGTGAATGTGATGTTTTAACGCCTAAGGACGAGAATCCACAATGGCAGAGAACTCAGAAGAAGGAACGCTTCGGTTTGGATGAAAACGGCAAGCCTGTGTCAAAGAATAAGGTATTCCAATTTAGAGACGGCGTTTTTGAAGCTATGATCGATAAATTCTACACAGACCCTACCCTCATTGCTTATGGAGAAGAAAACCGTGACTGGGGTGGAGCTTTTGCTGTTTACCGTGGCTTGACTGAGGCAATACCGTACCACCGTTTGTTCAACTCTCCCATTTCAGAAGGGGCAATCGTAGGTTCTGCTGTCGGATACGCCCTTTGCGGAGGTCGCGCTGTTGTTGAATTGATGTATGCTGACTTCCTCGGCCGTGCAGGAGATGAGGTGTTCAACCAGCTTTCCAAATGGCAAGCCATGAGTTCCGGACAATTGAAAATGCCTGTTGTTGTCCGTATTTCAGTCGGTTCGAAATATGGAGCACAGCATTCGCAGGACTGGACATCAATTGTTGCCCATATTCCCGGGCTGAAAGTGGTATTCCCTGCAACACCTTACGATGCTAAGGGATTAATGAATAATGCTTTGATGGGTACCGACCCGGTTATATTCTTCGAAAGCCAGAGATTGTATGATATTGGTGAACTGTTCCACAAGCAAGGCGTACCGAAGGATTATTACGAAATTCCGATTGGTGAACCCGACGTAAAAAAGGAAGGAAAAGATATAACAATTTTAACGATTGGAGCGACATTATATCGTGCAATGGATGCAGCGAAGATTCTGGAGGAAAAATTCGGGCTATCAGCTGAAATCATTGATGCTAGAAGTATTGTTCCTTTCAGTTATGAAAAGGTTATTGAATCGGTGAAGAAGACCGGTCGCATTCTGTTGACCAGTGATGCCTGTGATAGGGGATCCCATTTAAAGGATATGGCACAAACCATTAGTGAGCTGGCTTTTGATTATCTGGATGCGCCTCCTGTGGTTGTTGGTTCGAAAAACTGGATCACTCCTGCCCATGAACTGGAAGAACATTTCTTCCCTCAACCTGAATGGATCATCGATGCGATCCATGAAAAAATACTTCCATTACCAGGTCATGTGGCTCGCAATAATTTCACCAGCCAGGAAATGATAAGGACAAATAAACTAGGGGGCTAGGAACTAGGAACTAGAGGCTAGGTGCTAGAGGCTAGGTGCTAGAGGCAAGAGGCTAGAGGTAAGAGGCTAGGTGCAAGAGGCTAGAATCTAGTATCTAGGGTATAGTGTCTAGGTGCTAGAGGCTAGATGCTAGATGCTAGAGGCTAGAAGCTAGAATCTAGTGTCTAGAACCTAGAAAGGGAGTTTTTATATGAGTGAAAATTATAAAGCATTAGATAGCAAAGTAGCGGTCATCACCGGTGGTGCTCAGGGACTTGGAGCAGCACTTGCCCAAAGGCTTGACACGGAAGGCTGCAAAGTAATAGTCGCAGATATCAATTATGAAAAGGCGAAAGAAGTTGCAGATTCATTAACAGAAGCGATTGCTTTTGGCGTGGACGTTACCAGTGAAGAGCAGGTTCAAGCATTGATGAAAACAGTGGTGGAAACTTTTGGTACATTGGATATTCTGGTATCCAATGCTGCCATACTGATATCAAAGGCAACCACCGAATTTCCTCTTAATGAGTGGAAAAAAATGATGGATGTTAATATTAGCGGGTATTTTCTGTGTGCTAGAGAGGCTGCAATAATCATGTCTGCTAATGGAAAAGGCTCCATCATTCAAATCAACAGCAAATCAGGGAAAAAGGGTTCTTATAAAAACGCAGCTTACGCTACCAGTAAGTTTGCCGGTATTGGTTTTACCCAAAGCTTGGCACTGGAATTGGCTGAAAGCGGTGTTCGCGTAAATGCTATTTGCCCGGGAAATCTTTTGGACTCTCCTCTGTGGGTGAACAGCTTGTATAAACAATACGCAAAGAACCAGGGAATTACTGAGGAGGAAGTCAGACAGAAGTATTTGAACCAGGTTCCTATGAAACGCGGTTGTTCATACGATGATGTTTCCAATGTTATGGTATTTCTAGCATCCGAGCAATCCAGCTATATGACCGGTCAGGCAATCAATGTAACCGGTGGCCAGGAGATGAGATAATTATCTCTCTGTTTTTGGAGGATTTAACAATGGAAAAAAGGATAGAACAATTAAACCACCCGAAGCGGAGTATGCGCATATATGCATTAAAAGAGTTGTATCAGCTTTATCTCAGCGGACAAATCCAAAAACAATCGTTGGATTATCAGTTTGTTAATAATCATATTCACACCACATATTCTTTTTCGCCGTATTCGCCTGCGAAAGCCTTATGGATGGCTTTTACCTCGGGGCTGTCAACTGCCGGAATTATGGATCATGATTCAGTTGGAGGGTGTTTCGAATTCATTGAAGCTGGCGAAGTATTGAACATGGCTACCACTGTCGGAATGGAATGCAGGGTAGATATGTCAGGCACTCGAATAGAAAATAGACTCATCAATAACCCAGATCAAAACGGCATTGCATACATGGCGGTTCATGGTATTCCCCATACCCAAATTGATAAAGTAGCTCAATTTATAATGCCCTATCAACAAGAACGAAATAAGCGTAATAGGTTAATGATTGATAATATAAACGCACTGACCGCTGAATATGGGATAATAGTTGATTATAATAAGGATGTTCTGCCTATTTCCATGCAGCATGATGGTGGGAGTGTCACCGAACGTCACCTTCTATATACACTATCTCTTAAACTAATTTCAAGCTTCGGTAAAGGCGAAAAGCTGGTTAATTTTCTTGAGAAAAAGCTGCGAGTCTGCTCGCAAGGTAAAGTAAGGCAATTCCTCTTAGACGAAGACAATTCTTTTTATGCCTATGATCTATTAGGTGTATTAAAAAGTGATATGGTTGAAAAATTCTATATACCGGCGACTAAAGAATGTCCAAAGGTATGGGATGTCATAAATCTGTGCAGAAAAACAGGAGCCATTCCTGCATATGCATATCTTGGAGATGTAGGGGTATCGGTAACCGGAGATAAAAAGACTCAGAAGTTTGAAGATGATTATTTGGAGCTGCTGTTTGAAGAAATTAAAAGTCTGGGATTTCGCGCAGTAACCTATATGCCTTCAAGAAATACCAAGGAACAGTTGGATAGGGTTAAAAAGCTCTGCGACGATTATGGCATGTTTCAAATCAGTGGGGAAGACATAAACTCTCCCCGGCAGAAGTTTATCTGTGAAGCAATGCAGGATGAAGAATTTAAAAACCTTACCGAAGCTGCATGGGCGTTGATTGGACACGAGAAAGCTGCAACAGAGGATCTTACGAAAGCTATGTTCTCTGAAACATCAGACAGAAATCACCTAGATTTACAGAGCCGGATAAAGTATTATACGAATAGGCGGGGGATAAACCGATTTCCACTTCAG
>DOWI01000312.1 GCA_003519645.1 Oscillospiraceae bacterium | reverse complement strand
AGCGGCGGTTCCATTGTGGTTTTTTCGGCGTCATTGCCATTTTGGCGCAGATGAGCCATCCAGAACTGACACTGGGTTTCTTTTTCAAATATCAGCAGCATGGGGTAGGGGATTGTCCTCAGAATGGTTTCCGCAATGCGGCCAAGGCATTTTTTCGTTTTTAATTCAACCGTCAAGACCTCCACTTCCGGATAATCCCGCGTTTCATCTTGGTAGGGCTGAATGTTGATATTTCCGGGCTTTAGGCAGCACTCCCATACAATGCGGCCAACATTTTCTGTGAACAGCCTGCGGTCGGCAGGAGAGACGTTGCCATTCTCGTAAAACAGCTTTTTGAAGACTGTTTTTTCCGTGGCACACACACGAGGAATATTGAGGAGTTCTGCAAATTCCATGAAAATCTTTCCCCTCTACAAAAATAATATCTCTGCGGTCAGTGCCGCGAGAAACAGAACAAATAAGATCGAAGTGAGACATCCATTTCGGTTCAAAGAATCGCCATCTGTTACCATATCATATAGAATAAAATCGTCCATGTCATCCCCGTTATTCGGCATAAGGGCACCTTCATTTCAGAATCAGAAAACTTACCAGCTCAAAATCCTCCGAGCCAGTGTACTCACTCGCGTCAAGAGTAGTACCACCGCGCCGGAACAGACTAGCAACGCCCTGCTCCTGTTTTTTCCCGATTAGATTCTGAATTGCGGCTTCAAGCAAGTCGGAATACTTTGCCATCCGCGTGCCGTTTTTGGTTTCGGAGTTAAATTCTGATACCAAATCTTTCAGTATCTCATTCTGGCCTGCACAGCACTTTTTATAATAATCGAGAATCTTTTTACCGTGTAAAAATGAAAGTTGCACAGTGCCGTCTTCAGTAATGTACACCATATAGTAAGGGAAAAGGGAATTCTGCTCTTTAGTCTGTTGCGTGCCATGAAGCTGGCGCAAGGTGAAAATCACCCCAGGCTGTACCGTGTCCCGCAGAGAATCATCAATCTTTGCCACCGCGTAAATGCCGGACGGTGCTTCTTCCAATTCTTTGCGGTGCGTTTTCATGTACTCCATCAAATCCATTTTGAAGTCGTTGTACGTCAGGTCTGTAATAGAGATGCCGCCGGAGATGTCTTCCAAGTCGACTACTTTCTCCTGCAGTTGCTGAAGCTGTTTTCTGCGGTACTCCAGGTCGTGCATTTCTTTGCCCTGATCTTCTTCAATCAGATTTTCTTCGCCTGTCGCGGATACGTCCAGAAGTACCATACGGCCTTTCACGCGCTGTATGAGGTTTATGTATTCGTCCAAGTCTTTCATCGGCCAGAAATTCACAAGCTGTATCACCTTGTTTTTTGAACCAATCCGGTCGATTCTTCCGAACCGCTGAATAATTCGCACCGGGTTCCAGTGAATGTCATAATTCACGCAATAATCACAGTCTTGCAGGTTCTGGCCCTCGGAGATACAGTCGGTTGCAAAAAGTACATCAATCTGGGCTTTNNGGAAAGACCTTGCCGCATTCTTTTGAAACCGGAGAAAACAGCGTCAGCACTGTACTTAAATCCGAAAGGCGCGCCGCACGTTTTGTTACCGGGTCAAGTTCAATATTGGAGCGGTTATCACCGGCAGTTACCAGTGCGGAGTACATGCCATGTTTCTTCAGCACCGGCGATAAATTATCATAAAGATAGCGCGCCGTATCGGCGAACGCCGAGAAAATCAGAACTTTACGGTTGCCGGGGTTAATGGGACTGCGCTCCTTTTCGTGTATTATGTCGCAGAGCGTTTTCAATTTCGCGTCGCGTTCCGGTGTAATCTGTTTTGCCGCCGTAAGGATTTCGGAAAGTTTCTCCCGGTCATCGTCCAAGTCCTGCCGCCACTTAATTAAGTCCATATCCTGCAGCAAAACTTTGACGCTGCTGCCAAACAAATCTTCCGTTTCGTCGTCGTCAAGGTCAATCTTTTCAATGCTGCGGGAGGCGTCGTAGTCAAGCTGCCTGTGATCAATCAAATCGATTGTACGGACGATATTGTTCAGAATTTTTTCCGTTGTCAGCGCAAAGGCATGGACGGAACTTTCCATACGCTTGAGCAAGCCAACCCGTATCAGCCCTACAAGGCTTGTTTCACGGTCTGCCTGGTGAAAGATGGAACTTCCGTTGCCTACTCTTTTATCGTACTTTGCTTCATAGGCGGGGCGCTTTTCGGGCAGAACATACCGCAGCGGCGCATAAATAGCAAGAGTGAGGTGGCTGATAATCCGGTTGACTTCACTGATGGACGGAAATTGATTCTTTGTGTCAAGTTCCGAATAAATGTTTTTGGGCGGAAGCCTTGTTGGAAAACGGCCAATTTCATCAAGATTGTAGTATTTCTCAATATGCTTGCGGGAACGGGCAATCGTGATAGTATCGAGCAGTTTAAAGTAATCCGAGTCCATCATTTCTACAAAATTGTCTGTTGTGCGTTCCGCGTCGGGCAAGGCAGTCCATTTGTTATATGCCGACTGTGCTTTTCTCAATACTAATTCCAGGTTTGGCAGGCCAACAGAAGCGAAGGCATCATTGCGGCCTTCCGTAATAAATGCTATCTGATTTTTAATGTCG
This sequence comes from Oscillospiraceae bacterium, assembly GCA_003519645.1. The sequence continues at coordinate 2,049 of DOWI01000312.1, read as the reverse complement.
GTCATGCGGTTATTTACCGGTGTCGCCGTTAGCATTAAGACACGCGTCTTAACACCTGCTTTAATAATGTCTTTCATCAGGCGTTGGTATCGGGTAATATGCCCTTTCACAGGAGGATTATTGCGGAAGTTATGGCTTTCGTCGATGACCACCAAATCGAAATTTGACCAGTTTACCGTTGCCAGATTGGTGTCGCCGGAATACCCACTGGTGCGGCTCAGGTCAGTATGGCTCAGCACTGTATAGTTGAAACGGTCGGCTGCAAAAATGTTGCGGACGTCGTTTTGTGTGTAAATACTCCAATTTTCATGTAACTTTTTGGGGCACAGCACTAGCACACGGTCATTACGAAGCTCATAATATTTGATAACAGCCAGTGCTGTATATGTTTTTGCGAGACCAACGCTGTCGGCAATAATGCAGCCGTTATACTTTTCAATCTTATCGATTGCACCTATTGCACCGTCACGTTGAAACTTATACAGTTTTTTCCAGATAAGTGTGTCTTTAATGCCCGTCCGGCTTTTCATAATATTATCTTCCGTCAGTTCACCCAGACAGGAATGAAAAATATTATAAAGAGAAACGAAGTAAATAAACTGCGGCGTGTTTTCTTTATAAAGAACCTGCATTTGTTCCAATACCTGGGCTTTGACGTCTTCGACTGCAGCATCATTGTTCCACAGTGCATCGAACATATGCAGATAGACGTCTGTCGCTTCATGGCCATATACGCAGGTATTGAAATCAATTCGGTCAGATGGTGTTATGCCGAGACCGTCTGTTGTAAAATCCACCGTACCGTTGATGGAAAGGCAGTTATCCGGATTTAAAATATTTTCCACATTGATCAGACGTGGCTGAGCCGGATTTGGACGGCGGAAAGACTTAATTTCCGCTTTTTTTCTTAGCCAATTAGCACATTCTTTTGCAATGGCGGACTGTTTCATTTCATTGCGGAGCTTCATTTCATATTCGTTGCCTGCCATGGTATTGAAAGCAAGATTGTGCTGAATATAATATTCGCGCTGTTCTTCTCGATTCCTTTTGAGAAAAGTAGGCTCGGTAAAAATAAATCGCAGACTACTAATCTGTGACAGTTCTTTCTTTAGTTCAGCATAAGCATAAATTGTAAAATAGGCAGAAACTATGGACAGCTTAGAGCCCTTTTGCATGCTGGAGCGCAGTTCATCCACTACCTTGCCGCCAGCCTTATTGTCAATAAATTTTGGGGGTTGCATTTCTTCACGTCCTATTCTATAATTTGCTGAATCCAATGATTCGATCCAATATTCAAGATTACTCCAATAAAATGTGCATAACTAAGTAATTGTAACATTGACTAATACGATTTTCAACTGTTGGTATAGTGAACTTGTAACACTNNGCTTGTTTGAAAAATAAAAGTTGTACAACGGGATAAGATTATGTAAACTGAAAGCATGAAACGTTATGAGATAACATGTAAAGAATGGGAACGCATTAAAGATTTCTTTCCGCCCGAAAGAACAGGAAAGCGTGGACGTCCGACAAAGAGCAACCGTGATATGTTTAACGGAACGCTTTGGATTGCCAGAAACGGGGAGCGCAGTGGCGAGAACTGCCGTTCTGCTATGAGCCTTGGCAGTCTGCCTATTCACGATTCGCCAAATGGCGGGATGACGGCATTCTGGAGAAAGTTTTCCGTACTCTTTCTTCGGATGCCGATATGGAGAACATCAGCATTGATTCTACCTGTGTCAAAGTGCAAACGGTGGGGAAAAAACGGCTAATAAGGCTGTTGGGCATACCAAAAGCGGTCTGAATACCAAGATCCATACTGTTGTGGATGGACTGGGAAATCCTCTGTATTTTCAACTCTCAGCCGGGAACATAAACGATTCGGAAGTAGCTGTTGATGTACTTTCTCACATTGATATTTCTCAAAGCAATGTTCTTGCCGACAAAGCATATGAGACAAACGAGATACTGGACTATATCCAGCGTCAGGACAGCGAATATACGATTCCTCCAAAAGCCAACACGGTAAATCCATGGCGCTGTGACTGG
>DOWI01000077.1 GCA_003519645.1 Oscillospiraceae bacterium | reverse complement strand
TCGTGGCTTGAATACACGGCGACACGATCTTCATAGCGGACACTGAGTGTGTTTTCTCGTGAATTCACCGATTCCAGCATCCCGATATCTCCGTTAAATACCCCCTGCCCCACTTCACCGCTATCCTTTGTCCACCCGATATCATAATTATTCCTGATATGCATAACTTTATCCCCGGCCCGCAGGGTAACGCCTTCAACCGTCATCTCATGGCGGCGATCTGAAGCAGGATTAATCAACTCCTGCAGACGTCTGTTCATTTCCCTCGTTCCCAGCTCACCCTTTCTGCTGGGACAAAGAACCTGAATCCCGTTGCCTATCGTAAGCCCGTAATTGGCGGGTAGTCTGGTGCTGCACAAATCAAGAACCGTTTGCATAGTATCCTGGGCACTTTGCTTCAGCAGGAAGAAGAAATCCCCCTTTCGGTAGTTTAAAACCGGCATCTGACCGGATACAATGCGGTGCGCATTACTGACAATATTGCTTTGCATTGCCTGACGAAAAACCTCGGTGAGCTGTACGGTAGGCAGCTCACCCGATGAAATCAGGTCATGTAACACGCTGCCGGGGCCCACTGCAGGAAGCTGATCCGAGTCTCCCACCATAATCAAACGGCACCCTGTTTTTAATGCGCGAAGCAGACTGTCAAACAGCAGCGAGTCCACCATGGACAGCTCGTCCACCACTACAGCATCCGCTTCAAGCGGATTTTTTTCGTTGCGATCAAAAATTGGGATGTCCTCGTCGTCCCATTTAACTTCGAGAAGTCGGTGAAGAGTTTTGGCTTCCTTACCGGTTAGCTCGGAAATGCGCTTGGCGGCTCTTCCGGTAGGCGCGGCGATGGCAACTGTCTGCCCCATATCCTCCAACAGCGTAATAATGGCTTCAAGCGTAGTGGTTTTCCCCGTACCGGGGCCGCCTGTTAGAATTAATACACCCTTTTTCATGGCCTGCGTAATTGCCAAACGCTGCTGTTCGGCATATGATATTCCGCGGCTTTTTTCGATTTTGATAATCCTTGATTCGGTATCGGCGACAGACGGCGGGGGAAACTGAAGCATCATACTGATTCTTGAGGCGGTATACTTTTCGGCTCTGTGTACATGATTTAAAAAAATAAACCTACGATTGTTGAAATATTCTTCCTTAACTGAAAATCTTGAAACAAGTCCTTCCAGTGTATCGGTGACCTGCTGGTGCTCTACCCCTAGCATTGAAACCGTAACATTAACAAGTTTATCTGCGGGCAGACATGTATGACCGTTGCTGAGATTATGCCGCAGAACATATATAATTCCCGCTTCCAAGCGACCCGGATCATCCGCCGGGCGTCCCATTTTCATACAGATACGGTCTGCCCTTTCAAATCCGATATAAAGTCCGCTGCTGCACAGAAGATAAGGATTGGCGCGAATGCGGTCTATGGTTGCTCCGCCCCATTTTTTCCAGCAGCGGAATGATTCATTCGGCGTTAACCCGTACTCCGAGAACTGCATCATCACCTCGCGCAGCCCAAACTGTCTCGCGTATTCGTCCGCAATCCTAGCTGCGCGTGACGGAGAAATTCCGCGAACCTCCGCCAACCTGTGGGGTTCCTTCTCCAGTATTTCCAGTGTTTTGTCTCCAAACTTTTCCACAATCCGAACAGCGGTTGCCTGCCTGACTCCCTTAATAACTCCGGATGAAAGATAACGCAAAATGGCATCTCCCCCTACAGGAAGATGCCTTTCACAATATTCGGCGCGAAACTGGATGCCAAAGTTGGGGTGATCCACCCATGAGCCTGACAAACTCAAAACCTCTCCGGCACCAATCATTGGCAACACTCCGACCACTTTGTGAAGCTCATTATCTGATTCCAGCTCTAAAACCGTCCAGTTGCTGGCATCATTGCGGTAAACAATCCGTTCAACGCTTCCATTTAGCGTCTCACTCTTTTCTTCCATACCGCACACCCCATTTCTAATAGAGTTCGGCTAGTTTTTATCATCATTATCTAAATGCACCGGCAAGCAATTATGATATTCAATCGTATAGTAGTTTTTAATCCTTATCTATTATACCTCAACCCTGCCGTTATTGTAAACCGGATACGAACACTTTTTCGCACTCCCGCGGTGTGGTTAAAAGGACATTTTCAAAATCTTGGCTGATTTTTTCAGCCAAAACACGTGTCTGCTCATCCATGCCATTATCCAGCAAAAGCACCTGTCCGGGACTGTCCGAGGTCCAGCGGCTGCGAGAAACAGCAGCACGTACAATGTACTCCACATTTCTGCAGCTTCCCGATATTGGCAAAACCAGTATCGTCGGCACTGAATGATCGGATTGAAGAAAGCGTAACGTAATGCTTCTGACCAGTTCAACACAACCGTACAAGGATAACAACAGCACCATAACCAAAAGAATGTATTCGCCCATCTCTCCCATCCCTTCTTCGCAACCGCATATAAATATAGCCGGTATATGTATCTGCATTCTAAAACGGATACAGAAAAACGGGAAATACACGCCCACCTCTTCCCCACCCGGCATTTCCCTTATCGCTCCATCCTATGCAAAAAACCGGGATTTGTGAAAAGACGGACATCTTTTGATTATGTAGGGCACTTTTTTAGTGTTTCACCTTATGCATTTCCAGCTGAGCCATTACAAGTCCAAAATAAATGCCTTTTTGGCGCATCAGCTCATTGTGTGTACCCACCTCCGCAATACTGTGCTTATCCAACACTACGATCCGGTCGGCTTTACGTAAAGTGGAAAGACGGTGGGCTATGGCGAACGTTGTCCTGCCCTGCGTCAGCCTGTTCAAAGCTTCCTGTATTTGGTATTCAGTCTCGGTATCGAGACTGCTGGTTGCCTCATCAAGAATCAAGAGCCTCGGATTATGCAGAATTGCTCGTGCGATTGCAATGCGCTGCCTTTCTCCCCCCGATAGAGTCGAGCCGCGTTCCCCGACATAGGTATCATATCCATCCGGAAATTTTGTAATAAAATCATGTGCATTTGCAATCTTTGCAGCCTTAATCACATCCAATGCGGTTGCATCCGGCTTTGCATAGCGTATATTGTCGAACAATGTACCTGAAAAAAGAAATGTTTCCTGTAATACAACCCCAATCTGGCGGTGAAGACAAGCTTTTGTCAAATTGCTAAGCGGAATACCGTCGATCATTATCTGCCCGTCATCTGCATCGTACAAACGCATTAGAAGGTTAATCATGGTTGATTTTCCTGTCCCCGACGAACCCACCAGACCGATCATCTCACCTTTTTTTACCGATAGGCTTATATGTTCCAACACCGGCTCATAAGATTTATATCCGAAGGTTACGTTCTCAAAAACAACATTTCCATCCAAATCCCTGTCAATCGCATCCGAAGCTTGGTCTATCTTCAGCTCTTCATCCAAAACATCATAAATGCGTTCCAACGCAGTTTTTAATCGCATAATCATACGGGGCAGCCTGCTTATAAACTGAAGCGGCATATACAGCATATTGGCATAAGCAATAAACTGTATCAGCTCACCCGGTGTCATGCTGCCGGTTAATACATCCCGACCTCCAAAAAAATATATTAAAAACGTACCAGAAGTTATAATCAACATTACAAAAGGATATAATGTGGCCCAAAGGACTTCGTTTCGGCGCTGAATATATTTAAGTCGTTCTATATAGGACCTAAAACGCTCGGTCTCCCGCTGCTCCTGTCCAAAGGACTTAACAACGCGTATACCCGATATAACATCCTGAAGCCGCCCGTTCACTCGATCATCAAAACGCCACTGCTGACGCCACAAGCGTCTTTCCAGTTTTCTGAAAGCCCGCACAAGGATGAATGCAAGCGGTACAAACGCCAGCGTGAGCAACGCAAGCCGCCAATTCATAAACAGCATGGTAATGAACGCACCGATCATTATAAAAATCCTTGTGAACATTTGCGCAAAAGCGGTTTCCATAAATTGACGAATATGAGACGTATCATGAACAACACGGTTCATAAGTTCTCCGGCCTGCCTGGAATTAATGAATTCCATCGACAATTCATTGATTTTTGCATAGACCCGCCCGCGTAGGTCACGGCTGATTCTTGTACCAAGATTGTTGCTCCATATCGTGTTGATGGTAGACAATGCAAGGACCAGCAATACAAGGGCAAGCATGGTTGCAAAAAAACCACCAATTTGCCCCAAAGTGCCGCTGGCAGGCACCATAACATCATCAATAAACCGCCGCTGAATAAACTGCTGACCAACGGTAATCGCAGATATAGCCGCCATAAACAGCGTTATTGACAAAAATGGAAGTGCGTAAGCTCCGCATAGACTCCAGAACCTCTGGAACGTACGGCCCATTCCGGCGCAGCGCGGACATTGATTTGTTCCGGGCAGAACCTGCCCGCACGCAGGACAATACCGCTCCCGCTCAGGACTTACAATTTCCTTGTCCTGACCACGGCAAAATAAGGAAGCTCCAGGGGCAGTATATGAATATTGAACCATGAATCGCATGCTAAATCTACACAGTATCTCGTCATAGGAACTATGATTTGAAATCAAAATACCGCAGTTTACCTCCGGCGAACAGAGGATCTCATCGGTTTGGGACAGATCAATATTCCTTATTATACTGCCGTTTTTGAGAATAAAAAGATTGTTACGGGTAACCGCAACCCATCCATCGCTAATCCACTGACCATCTTTGTCCAAGTCAAACGGAAGACAATAAACAATTTTTTCACCTTTTAGAAGCGGTTTGATTTTTTCCTGTTCATGATCGGGAAGCGTATATTTTAAATTCAAGCCAACCACCGCCTGCNNGATTAAATAAATAGATCTAGCTGTTTGATTTCTCTTGCAGATAGCTTATATAGATCAGGAATCTCAAAACGATTTCCGTCCAAATCATTAATCAGATAACGATCTTTACCAATCGGATAGACACTGCCGCCGCCCATACGAACCGTAAAACGGCAGGTTCCCCTATCAGTTACTACATCCCAGTATGAATATCCGTATTCCTCGCGGATGTGACGTACCTTCAGAATTTTGGGCGTAAAATACCTTAATTCCATTTGTTCATTCAACAAGGCACATGTATCTTCCGGAAGCTGATCCATATCATCTATTCAACCGATTTCCCTGCCATCACCCTCCGGCTCTCGAATTGAAATGTAGTGCGTCGGATCAGAATGAGGAAAGCAGCGGTGTACAGTGATGCGATTATAGACTTTTATTTCACCGTCTTCTTCCGTATATTGAAGACTTACAAATCCCCCGTCGGTACGGCTAAAAACTGAATTTTCTTTTGTAATGCGGTGTACGCTCGTTATATCATCAACAACCTGTTTTTGTTTTTCGAGCACTTGGTCTTCCACTTTCATTTTTTCTTTCAGCATACCATCAGCCCTTTCCGCTTTAAGCTCAGTCCCCAATGCCGCGCATGGCAAGCGCCTTGGACTGAAGCTGCAACAGTTTATAATATTCCCCTTGTTTTGCCACCAGCTCGGCATGGGTTCCGCTTTCAACCAGTTCCCCTTTGTCAAGTACAATCAGATGATCGGCATTACGCAGGGTTGAAAGTCGATGTGCAATGGATATGGTTGTTCTCCCTTTTATCAGCTTTTCGAGGGATTCCTGTATTGCGCGTTCTGTCTCGGTATCAACAGAAGCGGTTGCCTCGTCAAGCACAAGTATACGAGGATCTGCCAGTATGGCCCTAGCAATAGAAATTCGTTGCCTTTCTCCACCCGAAAGTTCTCGCCCCCCCGAGCCGATTATGGTGTCATATCCGTCGGGGAGGCGGCAAATGAAATTATGTGCGCTGGCAGCCTGAGCCGCTCGAACAATTTCAGCATGGCCGGCGTCAGGTCTTGCATAAGCAATATTTTCGGCAATGGTGCCCATGAAAATATAAGTCTCCTGGCTTACCATCGCAACCGCGCCGCGCAAGGATGAAAATGCAAGATTCTTAA
>DOWI01000076.1 GCA_003519645.1 Oscillospiraceae bacterium | reverse complement strand
TCTCAACATTCAATCCCCGCCGTATCGGGTCACCGGGTGCATATTTGACGGTATTCCATGTTTGCTTGAACCATTCGTCCTGCCAAGAGAAAATCAAGCCACCGGCGTACCCCTCAAGGGCGATATCCTGCGACATGGCGGCAACAATTTTCCCTTGACGGGTTTCGGTAATCCCGCCTTGATCATACCCCATTGCGCTTTTGTGGGCAATTCCTCGGGAGGTGGGTACACCGTATTCGGCGATAATAACCGGAACGCTGTACTCCTTTCGCAGATCCCGCAGATATGCACGATATGGATTGCTGCCCCGTGCATCCTTAAACCCAAGATATTGGGGTTGATGGTTCATGAATTCAGGGTAATACGGATATACATCGACGGCGGCAAAAAGTCCGGCGTGATATGCGGCGGTGGGTTTTATGGTTTCGGTGTCGACCGAAACCATATCGTCCTCCGGGAAAGGCTGGTTTGTATGGATGATGGTGTCGGTTGTTGACCAGTTCAGAAACGAGACCGGTGCTTGAAACGAATATTTTTCTGTTTCGTAGCCNNGGTTGTAAGAAACCGCCCCGTATATTGCTGCATTCCTGCCTGTTCATCATTTGTTGTTTTCACAAAATCCGGCGGCCATTCCAACCCCAATATAAATCCGGCAACATACCGTGAAATATCTCGGTCATAAACAGCTTTTTCTAGTTGACCATAGGAAGTATAATCACTTTTTCCATGGATAATGTCGACGGCTTCACAAACAGCACGGGTAAATCCTTTCAGAATTTTTTCCTGTTCGCCAAACGCGTCGCCTACACTTTCCATCCATGTTTCGTTAAACCATACCCCCTGCAACAGATAAAGAGGGCGGTTGGGGGTTTTTTTGTTATAATCATCAAAGGCTCTGTAAAAATCGGGATGCATAATGGAGAACACCCGTACGGTATTGGCGTTCATACCGGCTATGGCTTCCAACCATAGCATATAGGTATCATAAGAAATAGCAGGGTTGTCAAGATCGGTATTGGGCAATGTCAGCCCCATATTTACACCTTTTAAATAGGTGCAATTCCACTCGCCGTTTTGCAGCAGATAGAAATATGATTGCTTTGTGCGTGCCGCTAGTGAAATTCCGCCGGTCTGTATTCCGGTTATGGTTTTTGGAGGCTGAGGAAGTGTCTCTGACACCCCGTTATTATTAGACAATAATTCAGAAATTATGGGGTTTTTGTGATTATTAAACGGGTTTGCAAACAGGAGAAGTGCAAAAACCCCTGCAAACAGAAGCGTTCCGACAAGAGCTGTCCGAATACGTTTGACCGAGCTGCCCATGTTTTTTCCATCCTCCAATGTGAAAGGTGTGGAGCTTACCTGTATTTTTTAAGCCCCTCCTGCAGGTCGTAATACGCAGGTTTGAGCCGTTCATGGTATTTCGGCATTGTCCACTTGTCCCACCTGAAGGACCCCCCCAATGAAATGCTGGTATTCCCATTGCTTTTTAAGCCCAGCCCCACCGACCAAACGCCGGTATCGGTAGCCACAATACTCTGCATGGTATATAAATCATCTGCGATCTTACCGTCAGACGGATCCATAACATTGAGCAGCTGCCACGGAATGCGGATTTCCAGTATCCCGTCCTTATAGCAGAAATCTGCCAGGGAGTTATAATCCGGAGAAGCAGGATTTGAATTGCCAAAGGTCAGCTTTCCCGTCTCATACCGGCCCAAGGGTATCTTCTTATTCTTGGGAGGGATCTCCATCTCATAGTTTAGACACATCATTATGGGATTGAACCGTCCGGAGTTCCTGTCTCTGACATCACGGATCAGCGGCAGCATACGGTACTGCTCGCCGTAAAGATAATAGAACCAATCGTAATAGGAATCCACCTGAATTCTGGAGTCGTTTTTTCCATGTATCTGAATCAGAAAATCCGCTGCCTTTTCAAATGTAACCGAGGTGTTCCGGAGCTTAAAATTGCCTTGTCCTTGAATGGTGTCAATCGGAATTAACAGGGTGTCCTTTTCGAAATCATAGTTATCTGCCTGCACCATGAAATATACATATCGCTCATCACTCTTGATATACAGCTTGCCGGGCGCCGCAGTAAAGGCAGCAGTAGCGCCCTTCCAATCATCCGACGAGCCGTCTATCAAGCATATTGGTTTATTCTCGCCCGGATCAAATGACATCAAACCGAAAAACTGCTCGTTTGTCTGCACATTCGACCAGAAGGGACGTTTGTCGGCAATATTAAACGCCTCATTGTTCCATGTGCGCTTGAACCACTCGTCCTGCCACATGAATAAAAGTCCGCCCGCATAGTCTTCCTCATACATGGAGTTAAACATATCCAGAATCATTTTTCCCTGATCGGTCTCTTTGACACCCCCCTGGTTATAGCCCATGAAACCGACGTGTGCTGTCCCGCGGGAGGTTGGAATGCCAAACTCTCCGATTAGAATCGGCATGGTATGTGCCAGCCTCAAATCCTTGAGATAGGCGCGGTAGGGATTCTTTTTTCCGTTTGGATCGGTATATTCGATATAATCCTCTTGATAGTTGAGAGATTCGGGATAATAGGGATAAACATGATAACAGGCAAACTGACCGGGATGATACGTGTCCCGGGATTTAATATTCTCGACATTCACCGAAACCAAGTCCTCATCCTCATGGGGTTCGTTGGGATGAGAGAGGGGATCTGTGGTAACCCAGTTTGTAAACCCTACCGGTACCTGCAGCTTGTATGTTTCGGTCTGATGGGAAATCACCGCATCACCCGCGCTGCACAGGAATGCCTCAAAGGGAGAGGCACTCAGGGTATACATATATTCCCCCTCAAACACAGTCTTATCGGGGTGGTTCTGGTTTGTGCTGATGACAAGCCTGGGATCACATTCAATCCCGAGAATCCAGCCGGCAAGGTATTTTGAAACGTCTGCCGTGTATTCCCCGGAGGCAAAGCCCGGGCGTGTGGGCAGGGTAATGTTTCCGTGAATCACATCCACCGTATTTTTTGCGTCGGCAATAAAATCATCGGCAATTTTGCCATTCTGTGCATATACATCCCCCAGTTTGAGGATATCCTCCTCGTTCATCCAAACCCCCTGAAACAGCCATATGGGGTGATCCGAGCTTGAATTGAAATCAAGCAGGGCATTATAAAATTGGGGACGCATGGTTGTATAAATGCGGATGCTGTTGGCGTTCATATCCCGAATATATTCAAACCAACGGTAATAGCTCTCATAGCTTACCGTAAGATCACCGGGAAACAGACCCGGCTCTGTGGCACCCATATTTACGCCTGTCATAAACGAGGTTTTCCACTTTCCCTCCTCAAAAAGCTCAAAATAATTACCGTTTGTGCGGGCGCGAAGGCGAATGCCTCCCACCGTCTGGTATTCAAATCGATCGCCTATTTTTTTATCCGAGGGATCGGCACTTCCAAAGAAAGGCGTGATGCCGTATCGTGAAAGCAGTCCGGTCTGCGCCAGCACAGCGGCAGCCACCACCAGAGCCATTATTGCAATCAGTATTTTTTTCATGGTACCAGTCATGTCCTTTCCGGTTCTGCCCTGTTCTTCATGGCTAACGGTTGAATTCCTTACGTGCGATACGTCCCCAGGACTCACGAAGGGAGCGGTATTTCAGCATCCCCTCCACGCGAAACAGAGTGATACATTGACGATAACCGAAATTCTCAAGAATTGCATAACGGGTNNACGGTAAGCCGCAGGCATTGCTTTGCCGACATTCTGCCAGAACGGGTTTTCTGTTCCAAAATAAGACCGCCAAAGGACAGAATAATCCCCAAGGAAACGGCCAGCGTGAAATAAAGCAGAAAATAATAGATGCTCAGCTCTCCCAAAAAGAGAGACAAAGGTATAATTATGTAGCCAAACGCCTCAATGGGCGCACCCAAAAGCTCAAAAAGCCAGTTATACGGAATTGATAACATACCTGTACAACCGTATTTCGGATTAAATATCATCTTTTTATGGCGAATCAAACTGTCCATCATGCCGATTTGCCAGCGCCGCCTCTGGCTCCTGAGGTCTTTCATCGACATGGGACCCTGGGTCCAGCAAACCGCATCTTCACAAAAAACAATGCGGTATTTTTGTTTCGCCTCTCTCAGCTTTTCATGGATATTAACAACTACCTCCATGTCCTCGCCGATGGTGTTGGTTCTATATCCACCGCAATCAATCACCGTCTGCTTTCTGAAAACACCAAAAGCCCCCGATACAATCAGCAATGAATTTGTCATGCCCCAGCTTACCCGTCCGGCAAGAAAGGTGCGAAAATATTCAACAATCTGAAACCTTTCCACGGCTTTTTCGGGAATCTTAAAGCTTTTCCACTCTCCGTCCTGAATGACCGAACCATTGGCTATGCGAACCAGTCCGCCCGCGACCACCGTTTTTGAGTCCCTTATAAATTCGGCGGCAAGCCTTAGCACGGCATCCCGCTCGATACGCGAGTCGGCGTCCAGACAAACAAAAAGAGGGTATACCGACATATTAATTCCTGCATTCAATGCGTCTGATTTTCCGCCGTTTTCCTTGTCAACATAAATCAGATTGGGATATTTTACGTTATAATAAACACCCCTTATGTGTTTGGTAGAGATTGAAACCTTGATGGTATATTCAATTTTATAGAGCTCAAATGCCTGAATTACACGTTCATGGGTTTGGTCTGTCGAACCATCATTAATAATAATCAGCTCAAATTCCGGATAATCCGTTTTCATAAGAGCTTGTATATTTCCAACAATGTTTTCCTGCTCGTTGTGTGCAGGTACAAGAAGGGAGATGGGAGGCAGGTTATCGGAATCTACGTAGTCCATATAATCATCTGCCGGTTTCCGCTTATAATTATGTCTGATCCTAATGTAAGAAACCATCAGCTGTAGCAAATAAAGAAAGTTTAACAGAAGCGTATATCCCATGCAAAACCAGTTGAAATAATAAATAAGCAGCCTGATCAGAGACATGCCTCATCCCTCCCTTTATGCTTAATTTGCCACACTCATGCTATAGCCCCTGTATAGAACATATTTCACAGCGTCAGATCCATATTTATCATAGCCTTCCAAAACGCTTTCAACATAGGTCAAATCGGAATCAATCCTCACCAGCGATTTGGCGGCGTTATATCTGACCCACCATTCGGTATCCCGGGTTGCTTCCACCAGGGTTTTCTTTACCCTGTCGGAATTCATTTTTTTGAGCGCTTTTACGGCTGCGGATCGAACCACCCAGTTAATATCGTGTGCCGCAACAATCAGTTTGTGCTCGTATTCGGGCTTTCCAATTTTCCCAAGCGCTCGAATACAGGCAGCTTTAAGATTGGGATTCTTGCTCATCAGACCTTGCAGATATACCGTTTCAAACTCGGAGAGCATATAATCTGACAATCCTTTGATGACGATTGTTTTTATGTATTCATCACAATTTTGAAAAACCTTGCTTGCCAGCGAAACAAGATCACCTGTATAGAACGACATAAGCTCCAGAATAATTCTGTAGGAATAGTCATAATTTTGCTCATAGCTCTGGATAATTTCGACAAGGGTTTCCTCGTCTCCAAAGATTGATAGTGCCATGGCCGCATTATAGGCAAGTTCTCGGTTTTTTGATTTAGACAGCCTTCGGATGGTGGGGAGCTTGGACTCGGCATAATAAACCGCCGCCTTGCGGCAGGCATACGCCTTTTCGTATGAATCTCCGTTTCGCAGCATTTTTATGTAAAAATCCAGCGGCTTTAATCTGTCGTTCACGGCAACAACCGCCGCCTTTTGCCTGGAGTCACTTTGATCGCTTGTCAGTAACGCCAGTGTCCGCGTGGACAGCGTATCCATCTTTATGGGGTCTTTCCCCACAAATTTACCAAGCGCTTCAATCTCCGAATTCATGGAGGCAAGGGTAGGCGCAAAAAGAATCAGTTCCAGCTTTTCATCAATCTTTATGGCTGCATTATCATATTTGCGTACGTGAGCCTCCTGCCTGTATGCCAATACAGACAGCCAGATATATTGCAAAACAATCACCAGCAGACATATACCGATGGCAAGGATGGTAACCACCTTTGGATAAAATAAATCAAACATTGTTATCACCGTCCTTTAGTGACCGGAATGTTGTACCCGCGTACGTTTATTATCAACCCTGGATGTACGGCTTTTTACGTCAGCTCATTGCTTCAAAAAAGCTGGATAGCAGCTTGCAGCTTTGCTTCTGACGGAAGATGTATTTTGGATTGGTCCACGTCCCCCATGAAATGGTTTTATATCCGCTGGATTGCTTGTTCACCGGGAACACATACAGACTGTCCTTCGACTTCTTGTCGGCAATTAGAAGCNNGAAGCGAGAAAATAATTCCGTCGGTGGCTGTTGTCTTGATTCCGAAGGTGTCAGCGGCAATTTGATTGGCTGAACGGGTATCGTTTAGCACCGTAAGCTTTGAAGGGTCGGTGAAGTTCAGGAGATTCCACGGCAAACGAATATGCAGGGTTGAACCTGCTTGGTAAAAGCTGTTGCCGGATGATGCAAACGAGCCATAAACCAGCTGGCAGACATGATCATACCTGCCCTTATAGCTTTCTTTGGAGGCATAACGTCCCTTCTCACGGTTATAGTCGGGAACAACATATAGGGCTGCGGTATTCTTGCTTTCAAATTTAATGATGTACTCAATTCCCGAAAGACTGGTTGCAAAATAGGCAGGATCATACAGATATTCACCGTTGTTTCTCTGGTAGGTATCCAGGCCAATAATAAGCTGTTCCTTATCATAATCGATTTCACCGTCAAACATAATAGAAATGTAAAGATAAGCCGCGTTATGCCTGATTTGCATTTCTCTCATTCGTTCGGTATCCTGCAGATTCATATCAACTTTTTCCGCCGGCTGGGGTTCCATGGCGGTAACGCCCATGTTCTGTGCCGGGTCAAGCCGATTCTGCCACAGTGCATTTCTGTTCTTTGGCAACGTATATGCCTGCATTTGGTTCGAGCATGCCGACCAGCTGTCATTGTAGTCGCTGATGAGTCCCCCAAGACATCCGTTATGGTTTATGGCACGCAGCATTCTCACAAGGGTCTCGCCCTGCTGGTTTTCTGATAGCCCGTACAGTGAAATGTCCTGATCAAAGGCGTTGACCGAGGTTGAAATCCCCACGCCGTCTATAAGCACAGGGTGATGGGTTTGGGATTTCAGAAACGCCTTTACATACCCGCCATACGGCAAGCAGCCATCGTCGTCCCTATAACCGGAATATAGCGCTTTGTTTTCTGCCAGTGCCTCATCACCGGGGTGCAGCGCATAGGACACAAAGAAGCTGCCTTGTGCTTTATCCGACGCCTTGAGCGTATCGGGGTTAAACGTTGCCCCTCCCGGCGGTGACCAGGTTAAAGAGGGAACCAGTGCTGCGTTTCCTTTCACGCCTGCCGGGGAGACAAAGCCGTATTCCTTTTGCTGATAGCGATATGTATAATCGCAAAGCATGGCAGCAAGGCCTTCGGCGGCTCCTCCTACAGAAGACACATATTCGCCTTTATACACATAATTCGGATTGGATGACTTGAGTGCCGCAACCGTGCCCGCTCCCGTATCGGTTTCGATGATATAACCCGCAAGATAGGCAGAAACATCCTGTATATAGGTGCCCCCCCTTCTTGAGCCCACATCAGGAACGACGGCATTGCCGTGGACTGCATCGATGATATATTCCATATTCCTGCGCAGCTCGGTCTGGGGTGCCTCGGCAAGGGCATCTCCGTCGGCGATATTGTCGGGTGTAACAATGCTTTGCATTATATACATCGCGTTGTCAGGATATTTCATATTATATTCATACAAAGCCCTGTAAAACTCCGGCGGTAATAAATCATAGACCCGAATGCAATTGCCGTTCATGGCGCTGATTTCGGATAGAAACTGCCGATAAATCGAAATATTCCGGGTATACCCATATTGACTGGAACCCGGCATTACGGCATTTATGTTAAACCCTTTTATGGTAAAGGGCTTCCATTCCCCGTTTTGTTTGACCTCAAGCCTTTTGTCTGCAATTCTGAAAGCCGAATGGTTATTCCGAGAGGGTTGTATTACCGAATCCCTGTTCTTTTCTGTTTTGCTGAGGATGGTTTGCATCATTGGGTAATAAAAATTCCAGTAAAAGCTGGTTGTGTCACCTAAGCGATCATAGGAAAAAATCTGATAAAACCGACTTGCGTAAAGAAACCTTGAAAAGCGTTTCTGCCCTGTATAATCGCTGAAATCCCCGGAAAAAAAGTATGTGGGGGATAACCCTCCCTGTGTCCGCACCACAGCCGGGAATGTGGTCTTGTCGGAAATCCTGCTGAATTTTTTCTTTCCTGATTCGTTTAAATCAAGATTAAATTCTGCAAGGGTTTGGGAACCGAATTCCGTTGTAGCAATGATAAACCAGTTATAGAAGCTCTGTGTGCGGCAGTTAAATTCCGATTTGTATTCATCGGATACCGATATCGTGAGCATGGAATTATTAAAATCCCCGCCCTCAAGAATCACCAGCTCTCCGGCTTCGGATACGAGTAGAATCCCGTCTCCTTTATAATTCCATTGACGGCCGTATTGCGTTTCGTGCAACCCAAGCGCCCATTCCGGCACATCACTGAGGTCCTTCATATCGACAATATATCGCCCTGCCCAGCCGGTATAATTTACGCCGAACAGAGATTCCGCCTCTTTCCGAATGGATTCCTCGGTTGTTGTGCTAAATAAATCCGATTCGGCAATCAACGTTGCGCCGTGAATATGCGCATTTGAAGCCGAAGCAATATCCTCATAGCAAAGGCCGCCTGCTAAAGGATTTTCTTGCCCCGCCGCATAGGTTTCGGATAGGTACAGCAGATCCGGGGTGCGGTCAAGTCTGGACATGCTTGCATCGTGCACAGCGCCTTTCTCATCCCGCACCGACCCGTAATAATCTGTGCGGAAATTATAGGCTTTGCCGTCGGATGCCTTGCGATAGCGAAGATGCTCCAGCATCCAGTAAAATCCGTAATGCTTGCGATATGAAAGAATGGGATCCTCTCCTGCTGTGGCTTGGGTTACGGATTTATTAAGAACCATGATATCAAGAGAACGGGCAGGCAGCAAATACCAGCCCCCCAATACAACCGATATCGTGAGCAGTATCAAAAGCGGAAGCAGAATGTGTATTTTCGATAATCTTTTCTTAACCATTTGCTTCCCCCCTTCTCCCTTATTGTTTTTATGCTGAAGCTATGATTTGGTATAGCGATTTTTAATGGCTATCAGTCTGTCTTTACAGCGTTCAAACGCCCTGACAAGCTGGGGATCAAAATGGGCGCCGGCATTTGAAGTAATATAGCTGCATGCGCGCTCTGCCGTCCAAGCCTCTTTATAGGGACGCTTGCTTAGAAGCGCTTCAAATACATCCACAATTGCAACGATTCGGGCATACAGGTGTATCTGGTCGCCTTTAAGCTCTATATATCCCGTCCCGTCATATTTTTCATGGTGCTGGTGGGCGATAACCGCGGCAGCCGCCATAAACACACCGGGGGACTTTGACATAATGTTGTACCCATATATTACATGATCCTGCATCACGGCAAATTCATCCTCGGTTAGTCTGCCGTTCTTACAAAGGATTGTGTCGGGGATGGCAAGCTTACCGATATCATGTACCATCGACGCCATGGATACGAGATGTCTTTCATGCTCCGACATATTCAGCTCACTGCAAAGGATGTTCACCATTTCGGATACAATTTTAAGATGGTCGCCGGTACCGTTTTGCTTGCTTTCAGCGATTTCTGCAAGATTAATAAACACACTTTCCTGCAGCTCGACAATGTTCTCCTTCAGTTCAAGACTGTTCAGCGCAAGCGCGATTCCCCTATAGGTGCTGCGCAGCGTGTTCTGTAGATTGGAGGACAGCCTATTTTTTATCCTGTCTACGTGCAGAATGCAATTCGGTCCGGATTCGGTATAAAAAATCATATCAAGGGTATGCTCGCCGAAAAGCACCGGTTTTCCCCCTGCGCTTTTGGCACGCGCCAGAATTCTATTATACGAACATTTTTCGATATTGTTTTCGGTATAAACCTCAACAAAATCGCCGTTATCATAAAAGGCGATGCTGATGGCAAGCGCGGGCTGCATACCGGTTCCAGATTGGTTTTCAATCACACCGTCAAACAGAATAAGCTCCTTCATTGCGCGGACGGTTTNNGCTGGTAACCGCCCTTTCTACCCATTGTTTATTTCGTTGCTCCTGAAGCTCCCTTTCCTCCAAACGGATGTTGATATGGAGGGCACGCTTGACCTGAACAATGAACATGACCATACAGAAAACAAATATTCCGGAATGCCGAAGTTCAACCAGGCCTCCTCCCCAACCGGTAAAATATCCGGTGGCGTCAAAAACCAGACAAAGTACCCCTGCTAAAAAAGCGGCGGATACCATTAATAAATACGTTTTTTTCAGGGAATCCCACAGTCTCAGGAGGGTTAAAATGGATGTGAACATCATGACGAGTGGAAATCCGAGCATAATCCATACGCCCAGACGGTAATCCACCAACAAAAAAATTGGTATTAGCATCGACAGAAAGACAAGTATCAGTTTTTCCGGGACCCGACCTCCGTCAACCGTGCTTACCGTTGCGGCTGCCAAGCAGACTGCAGAAAGCAGCAGATTTGCTATTTGAATTTTCCACAATACCGGTGATGTCACTGGAACGCTGTAAAGCGAAAGCTGAGACAGAAAAACACCGATTCCTTGCGAAACAGTCAAAAATGACAACCATAAAACGGCTGCAAACCCCTTATAATTTATGGTGAACAAAAGCAACAATAATATTATGATTCCAATACAGATTGCGGTGCATCCGATGACCAGCCCTGCTGTTTTTTGAATAAAACCCACCGTCAAACCGGATTCGGGCGTGGTAATCCGTGTGGAAAAAGAATAGGCGTTCTGTACACCGACAAATATATCAAGGTCTGACGGTGCTGATTTTGCCGGAAGAATCACTTCATTGAGCCTGTTTCCTGTATACATGGCTTTTCCGTAATGATTGTTGTATATTTCCTTGCCATCCAATTTGACCTTAATCGGATTGCCTGCTGTGACCAGCTCCAGAATACGTTCTTCTTTCAGAGCAGGCAGCCCGGTGTTCAGTCTTATGTAAGACACCTCAAGAAGACGGTCAAACGGCTTAACAATCGGCACATCGGCGGTTGCAAGGCTCCAGCTACTCTGTTCTTCCTCCAGTGCCTTTCTGTCCGAACTCCATGAGAATTTCCAATTACTGAGATGAATATCGTCTTTCTTTGCGGCGGCATCCCATACCCATTTGCTGCCGAAATAATTTCCCAAAAGCAATAATAAAAAACCTGTAAAAGCAACGGCAACACTGCCTGCGATACGCAAAAGACCTTTATTATCCAATTCGGGTCCTCCCACGCGGTGTCCGCATTATTAAATCAACTGGTAATTCTTATACTTCTCGAGAAGATCCTTTACATTGGTTCTGCGTTTTTTATTATCCCTCGCAGTCGGCTCGCCTGACGGCTCGACAGTCTGCGAATTTTCGGATTTGGCTACAGAGGTCGAGCCCTCGGTACCTTCCTGTTCCAAGGCTTGGGACTCCTGCTTGCGGCGGAGCTTCTCCTGCTCAAGCAGCGTCATACGGGTACGCTGTTCCGACTGTGGAGATTGGGCATCGGAAGCCTCATCATCCCTGCTTTGGGCCGCAACATCGGCAGCAACCATTTCAGGCTGGGGCGCACTGTATTGCGGCTGTGTTATATCAGGAGAAGGTATTGTCACAGCGGTATTTTCAATTTTTGCGGGATCGCCGGAGGTGCTGAAACCGCGTCTTTCCTGAGATTGCAACGCACCCCCGACGATTGCACGGGAGCGCTCATAATACCCATTGGATTGGTTTTTAATGTCTGCCAACGCCAGCTGCTGTGCATCATAAAATGAGTGCGGTGCAGCTTCCAGTGCCGCATAAAAGGAATCGGCTTCACGATATGCGTTTTGTAGATTATGAATCAAGTCGGAAAGCGAATGAACCATCCCTTCACGCATTTCTCTGACAAACATCTGTGATTTCTCTGCTTCTTCACGCTCTCGGCTGATCTTTGCTTCCAGATTGGCTATGATTGTACGGGCATTTTGTTCGGCGCGCTGCACAATGCTGTCAGCACTTTCGCACGCCAGAGAATAAACCTCTCCCACCGTATCAAGGTACTTGTCATATTCCCTTTTTGCCGAAATACTGTCGTTGTAAAGTCGTTTCAGCTCTTCAATCTGAGATTGAAGCTGACGAATTTCGTATTGCTTGGCAAGAAGGCTTTGGTTTAAAGTGCGGTTGGTTAATTCCATGGCGGTTAGTCTTTTTCGCAGTGCATCATGTTGATTCAAATCCTGAGTTTCCCTGCTATGATCCGATGAAGCCGGCGTTTCACCCCAAAAATCCGATTCGGAACTGCCCGTATTCATTCCGTTCATTCGGTATTCCAACTGTATCATCCTTTCCGCCATATTTTAAGATAAAACAATTATTGCTTGGTTTTCATGGATTTTAGTATATAGCCTTCGCCGTCTTTTTTGAAAGNNTTTTCTTTATCTTTTGCGATATAAAAAGTTGCTGCTATTTCATATGCTCCGTTCCCAAGATTTGAACAAACGACATCAGCATAAACCGATTTTCTGTAATTCGGCTGCCACATCTCGACGACTTTCTTATTGGGATTGTATAAGTCGCTTTGGGTAACATCGATCTTGTTCTCTCCGAACAGCTGCTGCAGCTTGGATGAAACCGACTCAGGCAGAACCTGCCGAAAAAACATGTCCTTTTCATTGGGCATATCCACCAGACTGTCATAGTAAAGATGGCAAAAGGCAAACTGAACTGCCGCGCTTACCGGAAGTTCGGATACCTGATTAAATCCGTCTATGGCAAAAAGATATTTCAGCTCATAAAGCCGCTTGGCATAAAAAACGGCGTCAAACGAATCGGTTTTACCGCCCTTGGAAACCGATACCGAATCTTGCTTGGTTTGGGCAGCCAAGCTTTGGGACGCTTGTGTGTTTGTATCCGAGACTTCTGCCGCGGATGCCGCGTCTGAAACCTCTTTGCCGACGGTTGTATACCTGCCGCGTGAAAACAGGATGCCGACTGCGCTTATCGCAACTACAAGCGCAGTCATTCCTATTACCATTAAGATCAGCGGAATTTTATGCTTCATAGAAGATTGCATCACGGTACCCAACCTTTCGGGTTAATCGTTGCCGCTTGTATAATGGGCGAAGGGGCGGGCTTAATGATTCCAATTCACCCACTCGAGTTTAGAATCAATAAAAAGATTGCGGGATTCTACCATTTGGTTCTTAACATACGCCTTTACATTAACGGTGGCACCCAGCGGAAAATTGATTGACAGGCTCTCAAGCGGTGTAGACAACGCCTTGTCAACGCCGGTCAGCTTGCGGTAATCCCCTTTCACAAAGTGAAAACGCACCGGCATGAAATGTCTGTTGTTATCGACGCGCAGATATCGCTCCTTGTTCTTCTGGTGCGTAAATTCAAACACCTTCTGTCCGGCGATTCCCTGACCGTCGTCGGTATATGTATTGGTATCCCAATTGTTGGTGCAGACCTGATAGCGAATGGTTCCGAGCTTGGGCATAGTAAACTTATCGCCGTTTTTCAGAATTTTCCCGTTTTCAAGCCGGATGGACATTCTTCTGGCAACCGTAACCGTAATCACAACCTCCCCGTTATCATTCTCGTCATCATCATCGTCATCGGTAGGCTGGGTAGTGGTTGTTCCGGTTGTCTGGGTGGTTTGTGTCGATTGGGTTGACTGGGTTGAAGAGGCGGNNGTGGTCTGTGAGGGCTGGGTTTCATCAAACGCCTGCCCGTCATTTTTATCTCCTATAAACTCCGCCACATCCGAGGGAAGTCCGGAAACACTGCCTTTTTGCACATAGCTGCTTCCGCTGATGGTAAGATAATCGGTAATAATCCTGCCCATAATATAGGAGCTGTTTTGAACCTGTGTTCTGGAGTTGGGCACATACACCAAACCTTTTATATAAGCGGTTCCGCTTATTTCAATATAACCTTTGGTATAAAGGTTGCCCTGCATATATATATTGGCGAGCGGCAGCCTGTTGTCGGTGTAGATTACATGACCGCCAATCCGGGCACCATTGAAGCTTATATTGTTATCGCCCTTGTCAATAATCAGTGTGAATTGATCTGTACTGCCGAAGGAGGAACCGGTTGCATTAAATTTCCCGTTCATACCGCTGAACATACGATCCACATATAAAATGACTCTTCCGCCGCCCTTGATTGCAATGGTTCCGTTCATTGTAAGATGTTCGGCTCGTATAACACGTAGCTGACCTTGGGGCACTTCGATATTCAGCGTAACCTCGTATTCAACCGTCAAATGGCGGATGAACGAATCGGCTTTCAGGGTAAATCCACTGGGCTTCTCCCCTAAAGACTCATCCCATCCGATTACCAAGTCCTTTGTACCGTCCTTATACTCGGTGCTTTTATTCATGAAATAGGTGGTTTCAGGGAAGTTTTTATAATCTTTAAAAATATAATTGATTATTTCACCGTTATACTTCTTAACAAGCGGCTTATTAACATCAGAAAGCTCTCCGACCTTCACTTTATCGGCTGCATAAATATGACCGGTTGTCCAAGGGTTGCTCCCGCCCGACAGCTTGCCTTTGGTTATAATTCCGTCTCCTTTAATGATCCCAGAGCCTTCTAATATTAAATCTCCTTGTGCATAAACTGCCGCATCAGCGATCTGATCCGCGGCCGCCGATAGAATGCCCGCCGTTGTAAAGCCTATGCCGACTGCTAGGACAAGAGAAAGAAGTTTTTTGCTGATTCTCATACCATTTGCCTCCCATTATTATAAAATAGATGCAAAAAGCTGCATTATGAAATCATAATGCAGCTTGACAATCGTAGCGGTTTTCCACCTTAGACTCAACGCTTTGCGCCGCTGGCTTTCGCCAGTTTTGCCCAATGCAGCCTGACAATCATAACGGAATCATCCGTCTTAGACTCATTGCTTTGCGTCGCTGGCTTTCACCAGCTTTGCCAAGGTTATTCAGTTGTTATATATTTGATATGGTTCATATTATAAATAGACAAAACCAATTTGTCAACCCTTTTTTTGGAAGGCCCTGCTGTTAGCTTTTTCATCTAATGCTGAATAGAAATAATCCTCTAAATCGGCGGCAATGCGTTCAAAACAAAATAGTTCGGCAGTCTTTCTTCCGTTTTCGGCAAGTAGTTTTCTTACTTCCTCATTTTCCAGCAAACAAATAAGTTCGGTAGCCGCCATGTCCATATCCCCCTGTTCAAACAGAAGCATATTCTCGCCCGGGCAGGCGTAGGTATTGATGCCGCCGCAGTCTGCAGCAATAACAGGCGTACCCGATGCCATTGCCTCAAGAGGAGGCATCGGAAACGATTCATATAATGAGGCGGATAAAAAAATGTCGGCTTCACGATATAGCTTTGCAAGAACCTCCTGTGGCTGCATTACATAATAATTAATTTCAAACGGCAGGGTTGGCAGCTCGGGTTTTACCTGACATGCCCAGTTAACTTTAAACCTATAGCCCATGGACCAGACCCTATGCAGTAACTTTAAAGCAAATGCAAACCCTTTGAACGGCAAGGCCGGATTCCCTACCAGAAGAATTGTCCCGCTAAACGTTTTTTTCGAATCGGGTCTATAAAATTCGAGATCAATCCCATTATACAATACGCCGGCGTCAACACCGTATTTCACATTCATAATTTCTGAAACCAGCTCAGAAACAGCTAGATAATTCACAGGGATGGAATAGAGAAGCCGATTATATTGTATATGTTTGTTCTTGCTCCCCAACAATTGGCCGTAATCACCATACAGGCCCTCATATCCCTGTTCCCAATAAAACACCGGGGTATGAATCGGCTGGGCAAAGTCGGTAAGACCGCTTGCAAAGCCAAGCATGATGATATCAAAACTTTGAAGCTTCTCCGCAAATTTATCCTCCGGCTCGAGTACCACCTGCCCGCTGATATCGTATGCAGGATCTAAATTGCACCACTCGGGAAGAGCAACCGAATTACCCTTTTCTGCCGGCTGGTTTCTGTAAATGGCATAAACAGAATGTCCGCGTTTTTGAAGCTGCCTCATTTGCTCTAAGAGGCATTTCAATCCACCGGTTAGATGCTTGTGCGGAAGAATATATGCAATCTTCAATTTATGGCTGTAATTCAACTGCGGTTTTTGCGTAATTTTTTCGGTTGCCTTAGTGTCTTTTGATTTTGGATAAAAGATATAACATTGCAGACCGCCTTTCCCGACAGGAAAAGATCGGTATGAGAAATCAAATTCACTGAATGCGACAGGGTGATATTCCCGTACCCTTTCAACAGAGCCGCCGCTGCTTTCCCTCTCGGTCAGCAGTGTGGTTACACAGAAAACAGATTGATGGGTGTAGGGAAGTATATTTTTAAGAAGCTGCAGAGAACTCTCTCTGCCCAGCGTTTCAAAAACACCCGTAATCACGATACAATCATAACGTTTTAGCCTGCCGGGCTGCAGCAGACAGTCTACCTCAAGTATGTTATCATATACGTCCTCTACCAAGATGCTTTCATCGTCTAGCTCCACCTTGTCCACCAAGACAGGCGTGTTGTTTGCATGCCCAAGCAAATTCCGGATGAGACAACCGAACATCAAATCATACGGGCTGATTACCAAGACACGTTTTGGCTTTTCAGTTATAAGATAGTAGCTCAAAATCATTTCAGTCATGGTGGTCAGCAGAGCATCCGGGTCAGCTAAATCTGCAATCGGTATGCCTGTATTCACTGCGATCTCTGTCATCCTGCTGATGCATTTTTTTCTTTCTGCTGATTCAGGCATTTGGTATGCCTTGATTAAATTCTCAAAATAAGACATCATAAAAAGACCATATGCCAGGGCTGACAGACTTTTATCTGCCTTTTTTAGCATTTCGGTTATTTCCAGTTTTATCTCGACTATTGTTATATTGTCATAACTAAAATTTTCGTGTGAAACGCTTTCGTCATTTTGATAGTAATTATAGTAGGGTTTATCCAACAGACCAACACAATTGACCTTAAGCATTATTTTTGTATTGAGTAGCAGGTCTTCGGCAAATCTCTTTCCTACGGTAAACCGCTCGTTTATGATAACATCACGTTTATATAGCTTATTTGCCACGGAACAAATGCCGCCGATCATACTCTCTATCGCTTCAAACTGCGTCATAATCCGAAAACTGCCGGAACTGGTTGGATTACCAATCTTGCCGCCCACCCACCTGAGGCCGCATTGCACAATTTCCAGATCATACGCAATCAGTTTGTTTACCATTTCAGCTATCATTTCGGGTTCGATCCAGTCATCACTGTCCACAAACGAAATTAAGTCGCCTTCAGCAGCCGATAACCCTGCGTTTCTCGCTGCCGATACGCCCTGATTCGGCTGATGGATAACCACCACTCTCGAATCGGAAGCGGCATATTCATCGCATATTTCCCCGCTTTTGTCGGGCGATCCGTCATCAACCAAAATGATCTGAAGATTATTATATCTCTGGTTTAATATGCTGTCCACACACCGGTTAAGAAACCTCTCCGCTTTATAAACCGGAACGATAACACTGACCTTATGCATATCCACACTTACAAGCTCAGCTACACCCACTCTTTTCCCAGCTTTCCGTTTCATATTTTAATCTTTGTTTAAGAGATCCTTCCTACTTTGTTTATCGGCAGAGAATTGATAAACTGAATAGATAGAATGACTCGCCTGCTTGTGAAAAAATATAATTATCATCAACGAGCGCCTTGTAAACAAAGTTTTCCCTATATTAAATAATGGTGGTGGCGGCAACAAAAATGGTTATAAAGTACACATTGTTTTGACTGTAATCATAATCCTTCAAGCGTATCTGCTTTCTCTTGGGTAAACTCATTTTACCCCCACCTGCATAATACATATAAAAAATTGATTATCATTCTACCATATCAAATAAAAGAAGCCAACTGCAAAGCAATCGACTTCTTTGGACAATGTTCTGTAGAGAGATCCCAAAAAATACGCCTGAAAATTGGGATTATACTGATTTTAGATGATGTCTTTTTCCTTTTAATTTTACCCTTACAAATGCTATAATGGAGCATATAACATCCGCACAAAAGAACAAATGCAAAATACCTAAAACCACTGCTGCATTTGTTGATAATTTACCTTCTCGCCTAGCTTGTATTACACCACTTATTCCGTAAATTGAAGTTAATATGAGTAACAAATAATTAAAGGTAATAAAAAAAGGTAGTAATACGAAGCCTATTGGAACGAATGCAATCAACATTCCGATAAGGAATACGAATAAACAGATAGGAATATGACACAGTTTTAATATCATATTCCAAAACAAGAAAAATTCGCTTTTTTCCTTATGTAATATCCTAAATATGACATAAATGATATTAAGGGTAAAGAGTAAAAGAAAAAGCATTATCCAAAAAGCGAAATACAGCAATTTGTTAAAGTTTTGATTATTATTACTAGCAGCTATATAAAACGGGATAGTATACAGATATGGCACTAAAAGTAACAATATGGGCAATATTCGTTTTACCATCACTTAGCCCTCTCATCTTATTAATTTCGCTAATGTAAATTACTAATCTTATTTATATATTCTACCATATAAAATAAAAGAAGCCAACTGCAAAGCAATCGACTTCTTTCGACATTGTCCTGTAATGAAGATAACAAAAAAGATGCAAGTGCTATATGAAGATTATGCTTATTATAGGAAATTAGAATATTTGAATTTAAGGAATATTATATGGATAACGTGAGTCAAAGTAAAACTAATCATTTGTTAGAGTACGGATTACCTTGCAGGGATTGCCGACAGCTATACTATTGGGAGGGATGTCTTTCGTAACGACACTGCCTGCACCGATTNNTCCAATCCTGCCAACCGTTGTTCTACATCCATTGCGTGTTCTTCAGTGATGATACAAACGTTAGGAGCGATAAATACGTTGTCACCTATCGTAATTTTTCCGCTATCCATGAGCTTGCAGTTGACGTTGAGGAAAAAATTATCACCCACCGATGTATTATACCCATAAGTACAAAAAAGTGGCTGCTCCACAACGCAGTTATCTCCAGTCTTGCCTAACAACTCGCGTATAGCAATTTGCCGTGCATCGCGGTCTAATGGATTTAGTCTGTTGTAATCATATAACTTTTTAATGGTAATATCACGGTCTGATACAAGTTCAGGATCACTAGGCTGATATAACATTCCTGCATGCGATTTTTCTTTTTCCGTCATAGTGATCTCCCCTCATACAATCAAATTAATCCATACACATTATAATATAAAACAATTTAATTTTCAACAATATTCCAGTATCGTAATATTCTGAAACGCGTTATACCATAATGCTTGCTCTTGTTTATTCCCATAATATAAATAATCCTTGCTTAAATAGTATCACAAATAGATGTTTTCTCCACTAAAAACAAAAAGACCGCCGACAAAAATCAACAGTCTTTTTTGGCGCGCCTGGCAGGATTCGAACCTGCGACCTACCGGTTCGTAGCCGGGCACTCTATCCACTGAGCTACAAGCGCATCCATATTTATGCTGCCCTTGCCGGACAGCATAATAGATTATACGCATTGAAGGTATAATTGTCAATAGCAAATAAAAGTTATTTTATAATTTTGTCTGCGGTTGTCAAACATATGG
>DOWI01000422.1 GCA_003519645.1 Oscillospiraceae bacterium | reverse complement strand
GTCCTGTGACATCATGCCGACTTCGGGGCGATCCTGACGGTAAGATGAATAAAAGCTTGTCAGTTCGGTATTAGTGCTGATACCGGCGTTTTTAAGTCCGTCAAGTAATGAAACCGTTGGGTACGAATCCGATAAAGCCCCGGATCCGGTGCCGCCGTAGCAGGGGTTTGTAGAAGCCCAGCCGAAAACATTGAGCTTTTTGCCGTTGTTCAGCGGCAAAAGGCTGCTGTCATTTTTTAAAAGCACGATACCTTCGTCTGCAATAGTTTCGCACAAATTCTGTGCGGTTTCGGTAGATTCATTTGATATGACTCCGTGCCCNNGGCCAGTGAAAGAATGGTGGACATTGGGCCTAAGCATATAAAGTCCGCTGCGATTATAAACGCGAGTACTATTGCCACAACTGCCTGCGAGCGGATTATGTACTTTTTAGATTTGGAGTGTTTTCGTACGGCTGCCATCACTATTATAGCCGCAGCCAAAACTACGGCAAAAAAGATTAGATATGGAACACATAGCTTTACTATACTGATAACGTCGCTCATGTTGACTTTTAGCAATTAAAATTCCTCCTCCGAATACTTTTTAAACTATAAATACAGCGCTATGCATAGCTAATGTTTAAATTATGTTAACACCTTATTTAACCGGCTGTAACTTTTTTGCATAGATTGTACTTTTTTAAGCGTAAATTGTAAAATATATAGTGAATTTACACTAAAACATATTTTAATATGGCAAATAAATAAAGGGAGGCGGTTTAAAGCCGCTCCCCTTTATCGACAGTACAGTTATTTTTATTGGAAGTCCATGTTCAAATGCTCGCAGGCACCGCATGCAGCCCGACAAAGTCGGTCCTTACATCGGGATAAGTATCTTGAGGTCAAACCAATTATTAGAAGCTTGTACGGATACGCTCCCTCCGTATTTTTGAGCGACATACTTTATGCTTTTAAGGCCGTAACCGTGATAATCCCTGTTCTTTTTAGTAGTTACAGGCATGTTTCCGTCAAAGTGCAATTCGCTTTCGTAATAATTTTCAAACCTAATGATAAGAAAATTTTTTTGGGCGAAAACGGATACATGAATAAGGCGCTTTTCAGGGTCGGAGATTCTTTGGGCGGATTCGATTGCGTTGTCTAAAGCGTTGCCGAATATGGTGCATATGTCCATAACATCCATAAAATCGAGCAGCTTCCCGTTGGCAACGCACGTGAGGTTTATGCCGTGCCTTACACTGTAAAGGCTTTTACTCGTGAGTACTGTGTCAAGGACGGGGTTGCCTGTCTTGTTCTGTGCTTCATATGTTTTTATTTCCGCTTCCATTTTATCAAGGTATGCGTTGCGTCTTACGGCATCCGGTTCAGCGCGCAAAACGGCGATTTTATGTTTCATGTCATGGTATTTTTGATTGATGATGTCTATACTCTCTTTAGACTGTTGGTACTGTACGTACTGGTTCCGAAGAATACTTTGTACCGATTCAAGCTCGCGGCGGACCCGCAGTTCGTAGCATTGCATATGGTGTGCATACAAAATCGCGAATCCGCCTGCATCGACTGTTGTGCGAATAATAAATATCTCTGAATCGTATTGCCCGCTGAATGGCGTGTTAGATGAAATAAAGCTTAAGTTGCTAAATACGAAAACCACGATACCTATTATGACCGTTGAGGCCATCTCTTTGCTGGTTATTCCCAGTCTGCCTTCCTTAGGCGCATGACGCTTTTCTAAAAGCCACGCAGAAAGGAATACCGGTACATAAACGGTGAACAGCAGACCAAGTTCCACATATATTGGAGCGTGTCCCGACTGCATAAAAAAACATCGTATCTGCCACTCAAATGAAGCCGCGAATTCGGCTAAAACAAATGCGTTAACGCAGTAATACCCGGCATCAATCCAGCTTATGTCCGCGCACAGATAAATGAACGCAAACATCAGCGCTACGGCGGATATCATGCACGGGATCCATAGATAGATAGCTATATTTTCGGTTAAGGTAAGCAGCAGTATCTGGAGAGCAAGTGCCAAGGTGCATGCCGTATAAAATTTCAGCCTTTTAAAGCTATGGCGCGTCATCATCAAATACACCATGCAGGCACTCCACTCAGCCAGCGCGGTGTATAGCCGGGGAATATTTGGCAGAGCATTGCTCATTTTGCAACTACCTCGCAGATATAATCGGCGAGAGCCTCCATAAAAGCAGCTTTGCGCATTCGGCTTAGCAAAAGTCTTTCTCCTTTTACTAAAGCACAGCAATCTTTCACACCGTCAACATGCTCCAAATTTATTAGATAACTGTTGTTTCCTCTGAAGAAATGCATGCTTTCCAACTCATTGGTCCACTTTTTCATTGTGCCCGAGGCTGTGTATGTTCCACCTGCCGTATGGAAAATAATATTGTGGCCCTGACTTTCAATATAATATATTTTAGACACGTCAAGCTTAAGCATGCCGCCTTTTACAGGAACAGCAACAAAGTTTATGGTGTGTTTCTTGATCTTTGTAATCGCGCGGTCCAACCTTTGGGCCAACGCGAAGTATGTTACAGGTTTAAGCACATAGTCGAGGGCATCCACAGCATAGCCTTGTATTGCGTACTGCGTCATGTTGGTAATGAAAATAATAACTACACGTGAGTCCATGTCCCTTATTCGTTTCGCAGCGGTCATACCATCCATAAACCGCATCTGTATGTCTAACAAAATAATGTCAAATCCGGCTTTGTAGCCTTCTACAATCTCGTCACCGTCAGAAAAAACTGAGAACTCAATCGGTTCTTTTCTTTCGGTTTCATAGCGCCTAAGATACTCTGCCAATTTATCTGCGTAACTTGCCTCGTCTTCCACAATAGCAATTTGAATCATTTTAAAGCGTCAACCCCTCAATGGTAAAAAATATAGCTGTAACGCTGCAGATTAGTTTAATCGTACAAACCGGCATACAATCTTGACATTTATTCTATGGTTTCACATTATATTTGTCAATAGTTTTAAAAGCAGCGGTTGCCGAAGGACCGGCTGCATCCGTCAAGGCCGTGTACGCTGGATAAAAGGATATAAAAAAGGTGAAATACATATTTATGTATGTGTTGCTTTATCTTCCCATTATACAATAACACCTCCGGAGCAGGCACGGCCGTGCGGCTCCGGAGGCGTTTATTTTTTTATCTCT
>DOWI01000273.1 GCA_003519645.1 Oscillospiraceae bacterium | reverse complement strand
AAATACCGTCTCTGTATATCATAACCGTTGACGGAAACTCTTTAAAGGAAAGGGTTATTGAAACCGTACGCGGGAATTACGATTGGAACAGTGGAATGCTGATCCGGAAACATCATACTTCTGATGCACAACCAGCCTATGGTGTTGAATACAATGAAGAAAATACGGTAACAATCGGGCGGGGGCAACCGATTTACCTGTCAAACAAAAGTAAGGAAGGGCATTTCAATGGCAAAGACATCAAGGCGAAAATCTATTATTCTGACGGTACTCCCTACGATGCGGGCGTTGATTTGGCATTTGTATCAAAAAACTACTTCGT
Source organism: Oscillospiraceae bacterium (assembly GCA_003519645.1). Next base: position 6,193 of record DOWI01000273.1, on the reverse strand, counting down.
TTTATCACTCAATGAAACAGGCGAGTTTATCTATGAATTTGAGATTGACTACGGGCGTGGAAAGGTGTCTTACGGGTTCAAGGTGATCAGCAAAGATTATCTGCCGGATCATACACTGGGGTGGGCGAAAAATTTACAATTGGAGGATATTGCACGGATCGAATTGATTGATTCCGCACCAACTACTACGGGTTGGATCTATAAAGATCTTAATAAGGAGGAACTCAATCAAGCGTTTTCTTTCATTAAACAGACCGGCACATCCAACAGTTCGGGTGCTGAGTATGTTCCAAACCCCATGGCTTATGAACGTGCATACACCAACGCCTTTTTCATTACAACAAAGGACGGGACAATCCATTCATTTGGTAATCACTATGATGAACATCTGGTTATTGATAAAGTTTATTGGAGAGTGAATACAGACTGGCTTNNCCGGTTTTGCACAGTTTGCTGCTGATGAACCAGTCCCAGACGGATTTTGGGATAGGATAAATGCCAATTTATTTACAGTCGATATTTTATCAACCTCAGACAAACGCAAGCCTGGCGTTCGTGTTACGATTGAGGAGTATTTCGGTGGTGCGGATACAGCTCTGGAAGTGATTTATGAGGACGGAAACTATAAATACTCCCTGTCCTCGATCCGTTCCGATAAAATTATGGTGATCTTTGAAGACGGCAAGCGTCTTTCCTTGAAAGAAGCGATCATTCAAAAGAAAATCAGCATAGAGGATTTGATTTTGAACGGATTGCAGGTAATGATGGAACCAAAAAACAACCCGATGGGCGGGTATTTTAACATCCCCTCGCACCTTCATAGATTTTATATCGAAGAAACGGCAATTTACCCGTCCAACACATTTATGTATACAGCAGCAAACAACGGTTACAATTCATATTTTGCGTTTGACGAATTGATTTCTCATATAGAGGCGTGCGGCTATCAGGCAGAAGCAAAACAGATTAGGGAACAGCGGCCTTTCTCCTCTGAAAGATATGTTGTCGAGGGAATAGAATATATTAGAGATATTGCTCTCGAATCATTTGGCATGAATATCAAAATCGGGTGGGAATTTAGCTCCCATATGCCAGTTCGGTTTAGTTTTTCAGATTCATCCGGCAAAGCGTTTTTCGGTGATACCAGTTCCAATCTAAGCATGAGTGCCGAAGATAGGGAAATGTTCTCAAATGCCACGAAAATATCGTCCGATCAATTTTTGTCGGTTAAGAAAAATATGACGATGAAAAAGGTAATGGATACTCTTGGAAAAACCTCGCATGTAATCGGTCAGGGACCGAGTTCTATGTATTACTATGTAGACGGAAAACCATTAAAAATTGATTTTGTTAATCTAAGCGATCCTTATCCCTTTTCGGGAGTCGATATGAAGCAATACTTCGACACATTCGGCACCGTAAACTACAAAATTGTCACCATGGAGAATGTTCTGAAACTTTCCAAAGGTATGAAAGCAAAAGATATTACGAAATCACTTGGCAACACGATAGACATAGGTAGTGGTAGGAATATTCTAATATACTTGGTTTGGGATGGGCTATCTATAACCCAAATTACGCTTAATTTTGGCGGCAATGAATTGCCTTATCATGGAAAGGAAATATATACAATGATTTCAAGCGGACAAACCGAAATGATGTGGTAGTCATCGGGAATTAGAGATATTAGAGAGCGGGATCTTTGGTTCCGCTCTCTAATATTTTAACATAAGCAATATACACTTGCCTAAATTTATATCTTAATAAATAAAGTGTCGGAAAATCATATGGCTGCTATGAAGCAAAGAATTGTCCGCAAAGTATGTCCAACTGATATCGCACAGCAAAACGGCCGTGCCATTCGGCAAGGCAACAGCAATCCTGAGGTAAATATCTACACCTATATCACCGAAAAAACCTTTGACGCATACAGTTATCAGTTAATCGAAAATAAGCAAAAATTTATCAGTCAGATTATGACCTCAAAATCGCCTGTGCGCTCCGCAGAAGATGTGGATGAACAGGCGCTTTCTTATGCCGAAATCAAGGCGCTTGCCACAGGTAACCCGCTGATCATTGAAAAATGCCAGCTTGAAATGGATGTGAGTAGGTTGAAACTTATCAAATCCAGCTTCTTGAGTCAACGATATGATTTAGAGGATAAGTTACTCAAACACTATCCCGCCGAAATCAAGCGGCTATCCGAGCGCATTGACGGGTATACGGCGGATATCGCCACGGTCAAATCAACCGTTTCAGAGGGCGGATATCCTATGAAGATTAAGGAAACGGTATTCACGCCTGAGCAGAAGAAAGAAGCAGGATCGGCAATCCTTGAAGCCTGTAAAGCCATGACCAATCCCAATCCTGTATCCCTTGGTTCCTATCGTGGTTTTGATATGGAACTATCCTTTGACAGTTTCAGTAAGGCTTATAAAGTTGCGCTGAAAGGTTTCCTCACCCATTCTGTAGATCTCGGTGACAACATTTTCGGTAACATCACCCGTTTAGACAACATTCTTGAAGGCATGGAAACGAAGTTGAAAGTCTGCCAAGACCAGTTGGATGCAGTAAAAGCACAGATGGAAACCGCAAAGATTGAGGTTGAAAAGCCTTTCCCACAGGAGGCGGAGTTAAATGAAAAAATGGTACGTTTAAATGAAATCAATATTGCCCTGAATCTTGATGAACGCGACCATGATCTTGTAGACGGGGTCCCCGATGAGGGGGATGCCGAAGTGTCAGTGCGGAAGCCCAAACAGCAAGATAGAGGAAGGTAATTGAGGTATCACAAGGCGGCGATTGTTAACATTATTGCCGCCTTGTGGTTTTTGCTGGAAAATTAGAGGGAATGATGATATAATGTAAGTAATAAAGCGAAGCTGTATATACTGTATAATTAAATTATCATTAATTTTACTAGTAAATGGTATTTAAATCGGAATTACATATGAACTTTGTGCGATAAACAAGAAAGGTGGAAAGACATGAAAAAACGAATAGTGAATGTCCTTCTCTTCATTAGCGTGATGCTGATGAATATGCCGTCGGTTGGGGCATGGGAAATAATGGCCACGCCCATATTAACAATAGACATCAGTCTTGGCAGCGTTACAATTGAAAACGGCACCGCCGAAAATACATTTAAGTTAATTCACGGTGCAGTACAAACAGACAACATCGACCGCTTCACAATCTTCAAGATATCCGGAACCTCAACCAACAACAACATTACAGTCAGTGCAAATTCGTATCGTCCACATATTATGCTGGACGGTGTGAACATCGATGGTACTTGTGCCTTTAGAATAACCGAAAGTGCCGGTCAGGTTCTCATTTCCCTTGAAGAAGGCAGCACAAATATTCTTAAAAGCAGTTATTACTACGCCGGCTTGCAGAAAGAAAACTGCATTAGTAGAATTGAGGTAACACACCCAAATCACGGCAATGATGTGCTTCTGACCATTAGGGGCCCGGGAACCCTCCATGCCATCGGTGGTACTCTCAACGCAGGCATAGGCGGTGTTGAAGGTGGTGACTTCAAATATATCACCATCCGCAGTGGTGATATATTTGCCACAGGCGGTCAATTTGGTGCCGGCATAGGCGGTGGCGGTGGCGTAACTAACTCCGGCAGCTATATTACCATCCAAGGAGGTAATGTAACTGCTAACGGTGGGGTTCAAGCCGCAGGCATAGGTGGCGGCGGCGGGAGTTATGGTAACAATGGTTTTGGCAGTAATATAACCATCACTGGCGGTACGGTTACTGCTAACGGAGGCGGAGGCTTTTCAGGGCCTGCAGGCATAGGCGGAGGTCTCAACCAGTATGGCAGTAATATAACTATAAGCGGAGGCACGGTTACTGCTAATGGTGGTTATTATGGTGCCGGCATAGGCGGAGGTTGCAACCAGTATGGCAGTAATATAACGATAGACGGTGGCAATGTTACTGCTAACGGTGGTGAAAGCGGTGCAGGCATAGGCGGAGGTTTCGAAGGCTCCGGCAGCAATATCACCATCACGGGCGGCACGATAACTGCCACAGGAGATTATTACAGTACAGGCATAGGCGGAGGCAGATTCAGCTCAAGCAGTGATATAATTATCAGCGGCGGCAATATAAAAGCCAGCAGTATCGGGACTGTGCCCACCGCAGCAGACGGCGTTACTCCGGTTTACAAAGCCACCTTTGCTGTGCCGGGCACAGGTATCAGCACCGGCACGGCAGTAAGCGGTCTTAGTATACCCGGCTACAATACCAATAGCATAGTAACACTGGATAACAATAAGGTGTATACATATCTTCCTGAAAACACAAGCAATACCAGAACCACTGCCACATACGGCGGCAGACTATATGCTGCACAGGTGAACACTGCGGGAACGGCAGCTTTTACATTAGCACCCCCTATCATTCCAGAGATTTCATCCCCTGCAACGGTAACAACGGGTAATCCGCTCAGTGTAACAGCTCCGACAATTAATGCAAACGGATTTACAATAGCTTCCCAGGGTTGGCAACTCCAAAAATCCGGCGGCAGCTATGAAAGGTTTTACCCTTACGCAACCGCTTTGGATATGACTTATAACAATTCCTCATTGCGCTATTTTGCTGCATATACGGATGAGGACAGTACTGAAAAAACTGTTTATTCAAACGAGGTAATCATTTCGGTGGCCAAAGTTGACGGTTCTGTAAGCAACATTTCCGATATTTCAAAAATTTATGATGGCGCCGCAGTTTCAGAGCCAGTATATGACAAATTGGGAACCGGTGCGGTAACCGTAGAGTATAAAATAGCGGGCTCGGATGACAGCACCTATACAATGGCCAAGCCCGTTAATGTGGGTGAATATGCCCTGCGTGTGAGTGTAGCAGAAGATAATATATTTAACGCTGCAAGCAACACAGCGGATTTTACAATCAGCTATCTTGCAGTTCCGGCAAGTCCCTATACCTTAAGTCCTGTGGCAAATGCATCAGGATGGCATAATGCTGATGTTACCATTACGCCGGCAAGCGGATATACCATAAGCAGCAGCCTTGATGGTACATACTTACCATCAATAACTATTTCGGAAAGCAAAGCCGGATATGCGGTTTATCTTAAGAGCGCTGCAGGTCAAATGACTGATGGCATCACAGTCAATGAAATAAAAATTGACAAGGAAGCACCGACTAATGTTACCATTTCGTATGAAAAGGATGGCTGGAAGGAGTTTTTAAATACCGTTACCTTTGGACTTTTCTTTAAGGATACGGTACAGGTAAAGCTTGGCGCAACAGATGCAGCCAGCGGTGTTAAGGAGTTCAAGTACACCCTCGGTGGCACAGAATATACGGCCACAGCGACAAGCGGAAGTGCGGAATTTTATATTGCGCCACAGTACAAGGGCAATATATCGAGCATAAAGGCGATTGACTTTGCGGGCAACGAATCTACGGAAGAGACAACCGAATACTTCACGGTAGATAACCAAAATCCGGCCGCATCGATAGTTGATTTGAACGGCTACACCTCCGGCACATGGACAAACAGCGATGTGAGGTTTACAATATCAGGTGCTGTGGCTTTAAGCGGCATTGCAAAATATCAATATTCAACCGATAACGGCGCAACCTGGAACGATATAGCCGTAATTGATGAAACGGCGGCAACAGACAAAGAGCCATATAACGCTATAGCTGCAGAACTTACTGTAAGTACAGAATCAGATGGTATAAGCTACATTTTCCGTGCGGTATCGAATGCCGGCAACAACGGCGCAGAAAGCAACCCTGTGGTAGTGAATATTGACAAAGCTGTTCCGACAATCAATGTAAGCGGTGATATCGAATCCTTCAAGCAAAATGATACTGTAACCATTACCGCATCAGCGGGTATTTCCGGTATTTCAAGGGTTGAGGTTAAAAAAGACGATGGCAGCTATAATGACATTACATCCGCCTACATCTCCGGCTATACCGTGACCGAAAACGGTACATATATCTTTAGGATTACAAACGGTGCGAATTTAAAAGCAACCGATAGTATCACCTATACGAAACTTGACAGCGCAAAGCCGGTTATTTCAATCGATTCTAATGATTATATACAGGACACATGGACAAACGGAGATGTGACCCTGACCGTTTCCAACACGGCAAGCAATCTTGGCACAACCACATTCCAATACAGCACAGATAATGC
>DOWI01000257.1 GCA_003519645.1 Oscillospiraceae bacterium | reverse complement strand
TTCACTCTGAGCAAGCTTATAATTATTCATACATTTAACCCCCTCGGTCTACGGCTTATCGACTTGATGTTTTGAGTCTATACTAAATAGACCAGAATGTCAATAGCTTGCTATGTAGTGGTAAACTAAAGTTGTAATACCTTGACCCAATAGATATAATAGCAATAAAGGAAGAGGCAGCGAAATGAAGAGTTACGAATCAGGATTCAAAGAAAAAATCATAAGGCTGCATTTGGAAGAAGGACGAACACGGCACCCATCGTAAAGGAAAAAAATACAGTTCCAAGAAAAATAAATGATAACGATTTATGCGTTATAAGGTGGGATATTGTAGTGAATCGTACAGATTTAATAAATTTAAAAGTAAAACATGGCATTTTTGGAGTAGGCGTCATAACGGAGATCTCAGGCAATTATCTGATTATCAAATTTGCAACGGGAGAATCAAAGTTTGTATATCCAGACGCTTTTGAAAAATTTATATCGGCCGATGATGAGGCAGTACAAGCTGAAATTATAGGAGAAATCAAGAATAAAAAACTTGCTGCTGAAGCACAGCAGCAAGCGGCGGAGGAAGCCCATAAGGCTGAAGAAAAGCTCTGTGCAGCAGAGAGACAATCTATTCCTATAAAAAGAAATAGAAGAAACATTGAGGATGGCTTTGATCCTGACTATAACGTGAAGCATTTAGCAAGACAGCCTATTCTCACCTATCAGCAGGTAGAGGACCAATTTGGAATTAAGATTGCAGGTTTTGGCCGAGGAATTAATAGAACACAATCAACTGTAGCCCTTATTTCATCAGTAGATAAAAAGAAGACCGGTTTTGTATACCATGACCACTGGACTCCTGACGGGGATTATATGTATTCCGGTGAAGGAAAAACTGGAAACCAGCAAATGACTCTTGGCAATAAGGTAATTGTAGATGCAGAGCGCGACGGTAAAATAATACATTTGTTTGTTAAATTCTCGCCACAGGAATATTATTATCAAGGCATATTTTCTTTGAAGGATTATACATACGAAGATGACAAAGACGAATCAGGAAACGTTCGCAAAAAGTATAAGTTCAGATCAAGAAAACAGCATTTAGAGGGATAATACGTTGAAAACGATAAGAGTAGTGGCAGCAGTTATTTGTAACTCTTTGAAAAAACCAATTGAAATTTTTGCTACTGCCAGAGGGCAGGGTGAATTCAAAGGACAGTGGGAGTTCCCCGGGGGCAAAATTGAGGTTGGCGAAACACCACAGCAAGCTCTGATAAGAGAAATTAAAGAGGAACTTGTTGTGAAAATAAAAGTTGGCGAACTAATTGATACCATTGAGTATGACTACCCTACTTTCCATTTAAGTATGGATTGTTTTTGGTGTGTTGTGGTCGACGGAGAAATTATCCTCAAAGAAGCAGAAACTGCAAGATGACTTAACAAAGGCGAATTATATGGTGTTGATTGGCTGCCCGCTGATATAACATTGATTAAAAAAATACAGAATAGCCTACTTTCGCGCGAAATCGAGATGTATGCCATTGACCCACGGAATGGCCGAAAACCCTGATTGATAAATGGTTTCATGCCTCTTTGAACATATTTACCTGCACAGCCTCTGTATCACATTTTGAGATGGTAGTATTGATGTCGCGGGCTGAGAAGTGAGTGTGCAAAAAGTCAAGTAATACTGGGCTTTTCGGGGTTTGAGGGTAAAAATCAGGTGTGCCGAAAAGGACTAAATATCGCTTTGTGGGAACAAGTCCATGGGGTGGGTTTCGGGTGCGAGTGAACGAGATAGATGGTTGGAATATTTTGAAGTTGGGCTTGATTTGCGAGAAATTCATACAAATATTTTTAAAATTTCGCAAAAAACAAGTGCCAGGTATAATTTGGCTTGTGGTTATGATTAAAAATGACCGGGCCGATGCATTTTTCAACGCAACAGCCCGGTAGTCCTTTACTAAAATACAACAAAACAAATATTTCAATCCACAGGGATCTACCCTAGAAAATTATAATACCACAGAATACTCTATGTAGCAATTATATTCATTTGATTTGTTGTATTAATTAGCTGAATTATATTGACATAAAAGGAACAACCATATATAATGAAAATATCAAAACAATTTTTGCTTCTGTACCCATGAAGTAATAATGGAGGGAGTGATTTTATGGTTGAGAAGGAATATTCAGCATCTTTCGAGATTTCCGGCTCTGCTGCTATGTTCACACGGCCAGATACAGGCTCATCCCCTGTATCGTATCCAGCGCCCACAAAGTCCGCATTAAAAAGCATATTCGAATGTGTTGCCATGTCCAAGGATGCTTATTTTGAACCTCAAAAGGTTGAGATTTGCCTTCCAATTGTATTCCACAAGTACTCAACCAACTACGGAGGCCCGTTGCGGAAAAGTGGGACGCCAAACTTTCAACTGTTCGCTACGGTCCTTGAAAATGTGTGCTACAAAGTTTATGGCATCGTTAAAGCATATCGAGTGCCGCGCCATGGCAACAATCCGCAGCACAAACTTCAGGAGGTATTTCTTAGAAGGCTGCAAACAGGGCAGTTCCATTCAACTGCTTTTCTGGGATGGAAAGAATTTACACCATCTTACTTTGGACCACTGAGGGAAAATACCGGGCCTGACAAATCAGTAGACTTTATTATTCCTTCCATGCTTGCAACAATGTATGATCGCCCTACGGATGGCCGTTTATCACCGATGTTTATTCAGAACGTCATAGTACGCAGAGGAGTGATGTTCTATGATCAATGAACTCTATAAACTCAGTCAATCGTTGGAACATTATGGTCTTCTGAAGTCCACAACCCATCCAGATATCAATAAAGTTGGCAAAACAGATTGTCTTTGTATTGAGCTTGATAAGAATGGAATGCCACGTGGAATTCGATTGTTGCAAAAAGCGCAAACTGCCGAACTTTGGAAGCATAGCAAAGGGTGTCATAATAGTTTCCCGGCGATTCGGGTAAAAAAACCCTTGCTGTTGCCTAAAGAGAGTCAAAAAGCAGATGACAGTGCCTGGAAAAAAGCAAAGCTGTCCGAACAAATATCGATGTTGTCACATCTGGATTATTCCGCTTTAAACACGTCGTGCAATGATATTAAAATATCGGAGTGGACGGAGAAACAATTAAATCCGGTTTTACTTTCGAATCAGCCGGCATTGGCTGCATTAAAGCAATTGATCACGGTATTTCCTCGCGAAGGGCAGCAGACGGCTTTTTTACAGCATCTAATACAGCTTCTGCACAAGGAAATCCTGCGGTGCGAGCAAGGAGAATTACTGGATATCATAAAGAAGCTGCTGATTGGCGCCTATGATTCTAAAACGGGAAAATTTGTTGCCGACTGCATGACGTATTATGATATGTATGCCGTCGGAGAGTACAACAATTCGGTGGATTCACCCGAAACACGTAATGCTTTGATTGAGCTGCTGAACAACGCATCCGTTCTAGAAATATCCGAAAAGCGGGGAAAGTCCGTCATTTCACCCTTCACGGGCGAAGAGGCTGCTGGAATCGGTAGCAAATATCCTAATCCTAATATGCCTCTATTGGGTCTTACGTATTTATACTCTAAAAAATCCGATACTCCGTGTCTTACGCGTTATACCATGGCAGGTACGGATGCTTTTCAAGCTGGCGCAAGAGAAATTTATGATATAAACGATGCAGTTGCGTTTCTTACAAAATATTCAAAAAAAAATAAAACATGGTGTCCAATGAGTGACAGCAATCGGGAAAAACCCAACCTGCTGATGGCCTATCTTCCGGATGAACCGCAGAATAATGCGCAATTAGCTAAAGTCCTTGGCGAGCCATCCGATTTTGACAACTTTGAAGAGTATCGGGAAAATGCTGAATCATCTTATGAGGCATTATGCAAGCAGGTGATTGGTAGTCTGAAAGATGTCATGCGGAAGAATCCAAATACGAAAATCAATTTAATTATTTTGGAAACCTTGGATCCAGGGCGAAAGCAAATTGTGTACGAAAATGCTTTCATAGCAAAACAATTTTGCGAAAACTTGATTACATGGAACAATGCATCTAGAAATACACCTTGTATAAAAATAAGGATTCGAAGAGGGAAAGAAATCGTAAACATGAAGCCGATCTGCCCTGGCCCCAGTGAAATTTGCCAACTGTTTAAAATAAACTATACTCGCTCAGGAGCTGGCAAACCAATAAAACAGAGCGATGTATCGCTTCATGAGATCTATCGCCTTTATATGCCAAATTCACAGGAAAATAGAAAACAGACGCTGAACCGTTTTTTCCAACTGACTGTACAAAAGAGTCTATGGCTTTTAAGCAATACGGCATATCAAATGATTACAGATTACGCGTTACCGTCTACTAAGCAATCCCAAACACAAGCAAAGCAGGCTGAAATGTTCGTTTCACTGCTTTCAATTTTACTTTATTTGTCTGATATCAGAAAGGAGAACTATATGTTGGATGCACCTTTTAACATAGGGCAGTTCTTGAAATTGGCTGACATGCTGCATAAAGAATACTGTGTACAGGTAAGAAACAGCGGTAAGAGACAAGCTTCACTGCCAGCGCAGCTGATGGGAAATGAGATGCTGTCGATTGCGGCAGAGAATCCTGTAGAAGGGCTTAACCGTTTACGCGACCGTATGAGAATTTATCTTGCATGGGCACAGAGCGCTACCGGAGAGAATGCAGGTTATGCAAAATGGATTCTCGCACGCTTTGAAGAGGTCAGCAGAAAGATTTCAGATGCGGGGAATGAAATTCCGGAGCGTTTTACCCCCGTCCAGCAGGCTCAAGTGCTTTTAGGTTATTTAGCGGATATCCCATATGAAAAGAAAAAGCAAGGCTTTTCAGACAAATCGAATCTTAAGGAGGAGAACAGCGATGAGTGAAATGATTAATAGAGGAACAGGTCTGCTTTTAATTGATGTAACCAATTCAAATCCCAATGGTGATCCTGACCGTGACAGTGATCCCAGAACCAGACAAGATGGGCGCGGAGAGATTTCTCCTGTTTCCTTCAAACGGAAACTGCGTGACCTTGTACAAGCCAAAGATTCTCCGCTGTGGCAGGAATTATCAGAAGAACTAAATTTGTCAGAAGAAGGGTTTGATATTCTGGAGAGTAAAACGACCAAACGCTCTGATGTCCGCAGGTTGCCTGCTGAAGAACTACTGGAAAAATACTGGGACGTGCGTGTGTTCGGCACAACGTTTCTTGAAGAAGGGACAGGAGAACAAGGCTCCTTCATTACTTCTGGCGTGGTACAATTTGGACTGGGCGTATCTCTTGATCCAGTAAACGTTGAGCGGATGACGACAACTAAGGTGCTGCCTGTTGAAGAAGGGAAAGTAAAGGGTATGGCCCCTTTAGCTTTTCGAATTGTATCTTATGGCCTGTACGCAATGCCGTTTTTCATTAACGCCACGGCGGCACAGAAAACGCATTGCACAAAAAAAGATATTGAGCTGCTACTGCGGCTTATACCGCATGCATACAAAGAAACGGCTTCTTATATTCGTCCACAGGTTGATATTAGACACGCTTTTTATGTGGAACATAACCGTGCGCGCGGAACCTACAATGATTTCCGAATTATTGAAGCGCTTACTCCCACAAGAATTGACGCCAAAACCGGCTCGGCCAAGTCGTGGAAAGATTATGATGAGGCCGCACTGAAACAGAGCATTATGAGGCTTAACGAAAGTTTAGTAGGTAAAACGTTTCCTGTTGTTGACCTGACGGAGATGCTATGACTCCGCTTGCACACAGCGCCAGAGGTAACATTCCAGCGCAGACTTATTGCGAACATATAAGCGGGGTCATTGAAAAAACAAAGAAAAACCTGGAAGCAATGGCTCCATATCTTGCCGAAGAAAGGCAGGAACGTTATAAAGAAATTCTATACCATGCAGCAGAATCCCATGACCTTGGAAAGTTGGCATTGGAAAATCAGAATGTTCTTTCCGGAAAGGAACAAGCAGAAAGGCTGCCGATTGAGCACCGAGACGCGGGTGTAAAATATCTGCTAAAGGATAAATTGGAATGCCCAGAAGCCACTTTGGTGTATTCGCATCACCGCCCTGGGTTGCCGGATATACCGGATGAAAAAAGTGCTGATGATCCCTTTCGGTTTCCGACGGCTATGGACGACACAGAGCGGCATCTTCCTGCTTATCTGCAGATTCATGCCAAAGAAATGAATGGCTTTCCGAAAACCACTGATAAGAAGGCATTGAGACTCTCGACATTGGAATATAGGATACTGCTTAGTTGTTTGGTGGACGCTGACTATTCGGATACTGCCGGGGGATCTCTGACAGGCGCACAACCCCGTTGGGAAGAACGGCTCCAACAGCTGGACAGGTATATTCAAAATTTGCAGAACCGCACTAATCAGAATAATGAGCGAAACCATCTGCGCACTTTTCTTTACCAGACTTGTAGAAATGCCAAAACGAATGCAGCTGTGGAGTATTGCGACAGTCCGGTTGGTACAGGAAAAACCACAGCAGTTATGGCACATATGCTTCAGGTGGCACAATCTCATCATTTAAGGCATATTTTTATTGTGCTTCCATACACAAGCATCATTTCTCAAACTGTGAAAGTTCTGAGAGACGCTGTCGTACTGGAAGGAGAAAATCGTGAAGAAATCGTGGCCGAGCACCATCATCAAGCGGATTTTGAAGATATTGAGCACAGACGTCTGGCAACAACTTGGACAACGCCCATTATTGTAACCACAGCAGTGCAGTTTTTTGAAACGTTGGCAAGCAACTTGCCGGCAAAGCTGCGAAAGCTTCACCAACTTCCGGGCAGCGGTATCCTTTTTGATGAATATCATGCTGCATTACCTATCAATTTAATGTTGCCTGCATGGAAATGGATCACCAAACTTGTCGATCAATGGAGCTGTTATATATGTATGTGCTCTGCCACAACGGTGAAATTTTGGGAGCATCCTGCATTTCAGAAGCAGTCGCCATGCCAGGCCGAACCTTTACTGCCACCAAAAGGTGCAAAAGATTTAAACAATTTTGAGCAGTCAAGAATTGATCTGCACGCATGGCATAATGATGTTCCTCATTTTAATGGAGCGTCAGAACTGACGGCATATCTGAAGCACTATCATGGCTCGAAAATTGTCGTGCTGGACACTGTCCAATCTGCCGCCTATTTTACTAAATTTCTGTGCCAGCACGGATATGACGTGTTGCATCTCTCGACCGCTCTCACGCCTGAGGATAGAGAACGCACGATTGCAGAAGTACAGAGGCGACTGTGCTCAAAATCAGATTATCCGAAAGAGTGGACATTAGTGGCTACCAGTTGTGTAGAATGCGGTTTGGATTTGTCATTCCATTATGGATTTTGCCAGCTTCGCTCTCTGCAAAGCTATATTCAGTTGGGCGGTCGTATCCGCAGAAACTGCGAACAAGATTATGAAGACGCGGCTTTAATTGCGTTTACAGTTACAGAAGATAACTTTAATTGCAATCCAATATTTCAGGACTCTAAAAGTGTATTTAAAAAAATGATTTTTTCTGGGGAATTTTCAGGCATGTCTGTAACTGAGGCTGTTACAGAAGCGTTTCGTCAGGAATGTATGATGCCCGGAAAATTATCAGAAGAAATTTGCAAAGCCGACCGACAGCTTAGGTTTAAAACAGTTGCTAAAAAGTTCCGCGTAATAGACGAGAAAACAACGACGGTTGTAGCTAATCCAATTCTCGCTGAAAAGCTTCGATCGGGCAAAAGGGTTTCCACACAGGAACT
>DOWI01000418.1:3434-3955 GCA_003519645.1 Oscillospiraceae bacterium | reverse complement strand
CCTGCAACGCGGCATACAATGTCGAATTTATCCAGCGTACCTGTAAGGTTCAGAGGCTGGCGGACAATCAGCTTTAGGGTTTCAAGGCCGAAATAATCATCAATCTCACGGTCATTGATGGTGATGGAGCCTGTACCTGCATAAAGCCGTACACGGGCCACCGATTCCTTTCTTCTGCCTGTTCCGTAGAAAAAGGGTCTTGTATTATAATCCATGTTTAGCAGCCTCCTTTCTTAAAACTCAAGTGTTTCGGGCGTTTGAGCCCCGTGTGCGTGGTTGGAATCCGCATAGACACGAAGACGTGTCATGGCGGCACGGCCAAGCGTGTTGCTTGGAATCATACCATTAACGGCAAGCTCCATCGCCTTTTCGGGGCGCTGTGCCATCAGGGTGGAATACTTGACTTCCTTCAGACCGCCAACCCATCCTGAATGGCGATACCATACCTTTTGGTTAATCTTGTTGCCTGTGAGAACCGCCTTGCTGCAGTTGATGATAATGACATGGTCGCCGCAGTCGAC
>DOWI01000418.1:0-3414 GCA_003519645.1 Oscillospiraceae bacterium | reverse complement strand
TGTATGTGGACATCGCTATACCTCCTGTATCTTGGTGAATAATCAAAAATTTGGTGAGCGATCCCTCGACGGACGCTCAGACGCAAGTACGATAATACCACACACCGAAACCGGTGTCAATAGCAAAGTTGCCTGTTTTTTAATTTACAGCTCCCTCACGCCCGTTTTCTCTCTTTATTGCTCGATATTGCGCCTTAGCTCGTTCTTCATTTCACTTTTTATGCAGGTATAGCGCAATGGGGTTTATGCTTGCCGCAGATGTTAAAATGATTGTATTGCTAGAGCCTCACAGATGGATTATAATGATTAAAATACATAACATACATGTGATTTGAAAGGATATGCAGCTAATTATGGCGGATGCAATTGACAAGCTTTTATCGCCGTTTCGCGCGGCAGTTGACAGATATGAAATGATAAAGCCCGGGGATCACANNGATCACATTGCAGTGGGACTTTCGGGAGGAAAGGACAGCGTGGCGCTTTTGGTTATGCTTCAAAGGCTGAGCCGCTTTTACCCCGCACCCTTCAAGCTGACGGCAATCACCCTTGACCCGTGTTTTGAGGGCAAAGAAACAGATTATTCGCCGGTTAATTTACTGTGCGGCAACCTGGGCATCAATCATATCGTAAAGCGTACCCGTATGGGTGAAATAATTTTTGAAGAGCGGAAAGAGAAAAATCCTTGCAGCTTATGCGCACGTATGCGCAGAGGGGCACTCCATAAGGCGGCTCAGGAGGCGGGCTGTAACGTGGTGGCGCTTGGACATCATANNAAACCCTGCTGATGAATCTCTTTGCGGGAGGTATAATCAGCTGTTTTTCTCCGGTGTCCCAGCTGACAAGGCGGGAGCTGCGGTTGATCCGACCGCTGATTTTTGTTGAAGAAAAGGAAATTGCAGCGGCGGTACGGCGGTGCGGCTTGCCGGTGGTAAAATCCCGCTGTCCTGTGGACGGCAAAACCCACCGTCAGCAGATTGGTGAGCTGATTGCCTCGCTTTCCTTGCAATATGGTTCTCTGAATGAGCGCATTCTGGGCGCCATGCAGAAATCCGGCTTCAGCGGCTGGTAACCGAAGCACCAAACATTCGACCGCAGTTAAGCTTCAACCCTTTGACTTTGTATTTATGTTCTCACAAGGTAACGCCAATGGATAAACGTCCCATACCCGGCGATAATAATCTGGAAGGTGTCAGGCTGATTATCAAGCGGGTGATGATGTATGGCTGTAAAACTTGATGAATACAACCAAAAAAGAGATTTTGAAAAAACAGGGGAACCTCAAGGCACAAACCCGCCCTCCGGCACGGAAGAAAGCCCGGAAGGGCTGCAATTTGTTGTGCAGCATCATATCGCCCGCAGAGATCACTTTGATTTTCGGCTGGAGTGGGGTGGCGTTCTGCTAAGCTGGGCGGTTCCCAAGGGGCCTTCCTATGACCCCCGNNCCCGCGAAAAGAGGCTTGCAATACAGGTAGAGGACCATCCGCTGGAATACAGAAACTTCGAGGGGACGATTCCCAAGGGTGAATACGGCGGCGGTACTGTAATGCTCTGGGATGAAGGCATTTGGGAGCCGCAGCTTGATGTGAAAAGCGGGCTTGCTGACGGATCGCTGAAATTCACTTTATACGGAAGACGGCTGCAGGGGAAATGGGCTTTGGTTCGGATGAAAGCGAAAGCAGGTGAGACTAAGGCTAACTGGCTTTTGCTCAAAGAAAGAGACGAGTATNNAACAAAGGACAACTGGCTTTTGCTTAAAGAACGAGATGAATATGCCAAAACCCAGGATGATCTTTCCTCCTTTGCCACCAGCATTAGAACCGGACGCACCATGACCGAGATTGAAAAAGGAGAAGATGAAAAGCTTGCCCAAAACCCCTTTGATGTGGTCGATGTGCAGCTTGCCAAGCTTGTAAAAACCGTTCCAGCGGGGGATGATTGGCTTTATGAGCTGAAATACGACGGTTACAGAATCTTAGCTTATCTGGAAGGCAGCAGTATCCGGCTGATTACAAGAAACGGCAACGACTTTACCAATCGGTTTCGGGATGTTGCATATTCCCTCCTGGGCTGGGCTGCCGGAAGGGCGATGGTTTTGGACGGCGAAATGGTGATTACCGATGATGCAGGCAGATCCGATTTTCAGGCATTGCAAAGCTATATGAAAAGTCCGGGCGGCAAAAAGCTCACCTATATTATATTTGACCTTTTGGCATTGGACGGAGCCGACTTGAGAGGGAGCCGCCTGCTCGAAAGGAAAGAGCGGTTAGAAGCACTTATGAAGAATGCGCCCGGCAACCTTTATTACAGCAAGCATGTGCAGGGAAACGGAAGCCAAAGCTTCCGCGCGGCCTGTAACTTAAATATGGAAGGGATTGTCGGCAAAAAAGCCGATTCGGTTTACAGTGGCACAAGAAACGGCGACTGGATTAAGCTGAAATGTGAGAAACGGCAGGAGTTTGTGATTGGCGGCTTTACCCTATCGGATAAAAAAACAAACGGAATAAGCTCGCTCCTTCTCGGTGCTTATCAAGGTGATGCACTGGTCTATGTCGGTCGTGCCGGCACCGGCTTTACCCAGCGCAGCATGAGGGAGCTTCGAGAGAAATTTGACAGCATAATCAGGGATCAATCCCCTTTCAGACAGCCGCCCAAACCCAAGACAGGCGAAACATTTACCTGGCTCCAACCCGTATTGGTGGCTGAAATCAAGTTTGCCGAATGGACCGGGGAAAATCTGTTAAGACAGGCAAGCTTCAAAGGGCTACGCACGGATAAGGATCCACGGGATATTAAAATAGAAGAGGCGGAGGTGGAAACCATGTCGGAGGAAACCCTAAAAGAGGAGCAGCCGCCCGCTCTGGATTTTGAGCGTCNNCCCCCAAATCAAAAAAGCGGATGTTGTCCGGTATTATGCAAAGGTTGCGGATTGTATGCTTCCCTTTGCCGGCAACCGGATCCTCAGTATTGTTCGCTGTCCCAAGGGAATATCCGAGGCTTGCTTTTTTAAAAAGCATCCCGGCCCGGATAACAAAGCAATCGTCACAATCCCGGTTATGACCGGCAGCGGGAAAAAGGAGGATTACTTTTATATTAGAGATGCTGCCGGACTTATTTCGGAAGCGCAGATGGGCACGTTGGAATTTCATGTCTGNNCTTGAAAAGCCGGATATGATGGTGTTTGATCTTGACCCGGATGAGGGCATGGATCTCCAACAGGTTCGGCAGGGTGTGAGAGACGTAAAAAGTCTTCTCGATCAGCTTTCCTTGATCTCCTTTCTCAAAACCAGCGGGGGCAAGGGATATCATGTGGTGGTGCCCTTTGAACCGTCAGCCGAGTGGCAGCCTTTTTATGATTTTGCCAGGCGTATCGCCCAAGTCATGGAAAAACAGTGGCCTGACCGCTACACAAGC
>DOWI01000129.1:2387-3689 GCA_003519645.1 Oscillospiraceae bacterium | reverse complement strand
AAGCCTTTGAGATTGTGGCAGATAACGTTCATTTCGCTGAGCCGAAGCGCAGCGAAAATTCCAGTGGAAGCAACAAAAATGCATATCCCACTAAGGATGAATCACCGGACATTTCAGCGGATGAACCGTCTGATACTCCGACCGGAGATACAGGAGACTTTGAAGAAATATCAACAGATGATGATCTTCCGTTTTAATTTGAAAGAGGCGTGAAAGTATGCGAGAAATTTTATTCCGTGGAAAGCGGATTGATAACGGTAAATGGGAAAGCGGATATTTTGCCGACATGGGTAATAAGGCGTGTATTGTCAAGTCTTATGAACCATATTGGGACGAAGATTGCAAAGAATTTAGATGCCGCCAAAGTAAGATAATTCCTGTTGACCTTTCCACCGTCGGTCAGTTTACCGGCCTTACAGACAAGAACGGCAAGAAGATTTTTGAGGGGGATATTCTCGAAGTCAAAACATTGCACGACGGAGACGAAGAATACTGGAGTCAGCCTTGCGGGTCTGCAATTCCAACCGTAGCCGAATGGGGAAACCGTGGATGGTGCTTACCATATAGAGTAACAGCCGATTTTGCCATTATCGGCAACATTTACGACAACCCGGAATTACTCAGTAAAAAGGTCGTGAAAGTATGAAAAGAACCTACATTTTTGCTTTGGCAAGCAAAGACGAAACCACTTATTCTGTATCAATGGAAGGGAATCCATTAACACAGCTTAATATGCTATTCACTATAACAGAAGACTTATTGCCTGTATTTTCAAAAGAAAAGATCAAGATGATTTACGATCAGGCGGTCAAAGAATATGAAGATAAACATCATTGATTATATCCCTACAGGCCGCGACAACGCTATCAACCGGAAACAGCTCTGCACAATAACAGGGCTGCCCGACCGGCTCATGCGGCACGAGATTGAAAAGGCGCGGCGCGATTACGCGATACTCAACATTGACGGTTCCGGATATTTTCGTCCGGCAGACGGGGAATTCGATCTCATACAAAAATGGCTGCGGCAGGAAAGAAACCGGGAAAAATCAGTGAGGGATTCCACCAGAGGCGCCGAAAAAGTGCTATTCCGCCGTAACCGTGAAATCGTATGGGTTCCGTCTTATACGCGCCGTAAGCACGTTGGAGAGGACGAGAAGCCACAGATTGAGGGACAGATCAAGCTGTGAATGAAATCAAGATGGAACTCTACCATGACAATTTTCAGAATTTCAAGGGCTATAACATTCCCAAAGCCCAACTTGTTATTGCTGATATCCCCTATAACCTAGCAAACAATGTC
>DOWI01000129.1:0-2357 GCA_003519645.1 Oscillospiraceae bacterium | reverse complement strand
ATATGCACTTTTGCAGCAGGCTCCTGAAAAAAGAGCCAAAAGAGAAAGGCAAAGCTCCAGCAATGATTGTTTTCTGTGCTTACGGTCAAGACCAGATGCTAATTGACTACGGAAAAAAGTATGGATTTCTGCATTCTTATCCTATATTTTTCATCAAGCACTACAGCGCGCAGGCACTGAAAGCCAACATGAGAATCGTCGGTGCTACGGAACACGCAATAGTCCTCTACCGCGACAAACTCCCAAAATTCAATAACAATGGGCGCATGATTTATGACTGGTTTGAATGGCAGAGAGACGATTCTAAGCGATATCCAAAAATTCATCCGACACAAAAGCCGGTTGCACTCTTGAAACGCTTGATTGAGATTTTTACCGACCCGGGTGATGTTGTAATTGACCCGTGCGCCGGGAGCGGAACAACGCTCCGCGCAGCGTATGAACTCGGCAGGAGCGCGTACGGCTTTGAGGTTGACAAAAATTTCTATGAGGCGGCGCAGAAAAAGATGCTTGCCCCGGCGCGTGAAGAGCGGAAATTTGAACAAATAAGGTTACCAGTTTGAAGGTGATTAATTGGCAGAACGCAGAATGTTTTCAAAATCCATTATCGACACTGACGCGTTTTTAAGTATGCCACTATCTACCCAGGCGCTTTATTTTCATCTTTGCATGAGGGCAGATGATGACGGGTTCGTCTCAAACCCGCGTAAAATTCAGCGAATGATTTGCTGTACGGATGATGACCTGAAATTGCTAATTGCAAAGCGATATATTTTAGCTTTTGATTCCGGCGTAATCGTGATAAAGCACTGGCGAATTCACAACTATATCCGCAAAGATACCTATCGAAAAACCCTCTATCTTGAAGAAAAATCTACCCTTTTCCAAAAGCCGGATGGGGCGTATACAGACCATCCTTTAATTGCTCCGTCACAAACCCGTGACGAACCCGTGGACGGTTCGTTGACACAGGATAGGATAGGTAAGGATAGGATAGGTAAGGTAAGTAAAGAGAATATAGAGAAAGAAACGCCGGATAAACCGGCTACCGAAACACTTTACAGTCAAGTAAGGAATTCTTTTATTCAAAACTGTCCTTCCCTTCCAAAGCCTAACACTGTTGCTAAATGGACACCAGCCCGTAAAAAGGCCATAAGGGACAAGAAAGTTACAGTTGATGAATTTACCTCAATTTTCAAAAGAATCGAACAGAGTGACTTCCTGACTGGAAGGGCCACTAATTGGCATGGATGCTCTTTTGACTGGATTTTGAAACCTGCAAATTGGCAAAAAATTAGTGAAGGAAATTATGACAATCGGAGTAGGCCAGAGCCACCAGAACATACGCCCACTTTTGACATTGATGAATATGAGCGTTGCAGCCTACATGACACAGAGAAAAGTTGAGGTGATTTTATGAGCGAGATCCTCCATTGGGAAGAACGGACAACCCGGAAGCCGCACCATTGTTTCGGATGTGGAAAAGTTTATCCTGCCAGTTCGCAAATGGTTCATGCCGCTTATGCCGACGGAGGCAGTGTAGATAGATGCTATTGGTGTGGGACTTGCATTGAATATATGCACAGGCATTTTAATACCGGGGATGAAATCGACAAAAATGAAATTTATGACAATGGCCCGGAAGGATGGAACGCTTTGAAAACAGAATTGGAGGGACACAAATGAAATTTGTAATTCCGTTTTCCCCGGTTACCAAAAAGAATTCCCAACAGATCTGCATAAACCGAAAAACCGGGAAAAGGTTTATTTCGCAGTCCGAACAGTACAACGCATACGAGCGTGCCTCCTGCTTAGCTCTGAATGGCTCATATCGTAAAAATATTGATTTTCCGATAAACTTAGCCGCTACATTTTTCATGCCAACACAGTGGCGCGTAGACCTTGTAAACCTCATTGAGGCATTACAGGATGTTTTGGTTAAAGCCGGAGTGCTTGCAGATGACAATTCCAGCATTGTTGTGAGTACGGATGGCAGCCGGGTAGCACTGGACAGGCGGAACCCTAGGACGGAAGTTGAGATTACGCCGCTATGAAACAGTATAACAAGCAATACACAACGGTTTGCTATCACTGCCATAGGGAATACCCGCCGTGCGAAATGCGGATATGTCCAGTGAAACAAAAGTCCATATGCCGGTATTGCTGCATGAAGTGCGGAAAGCATACTGAAATTGATACCGGAATCGGATGCAAGATGATTGGAGAGAAGAAATGAGTGATTTAGAGCATACAGCAATAAAACGGCTGCAACTTGCTGCGAAAATGTCACAGCAGTATTACCAGAAGCCTTTGCTAATTTGTAATTCAGGTGGAAAAGACTCTCTCGTACTGCTTGC
>DOWI01000139.1 GCA_003519645.1 Oscillospiraceae bacterium | reverse complement strand
GGCAATACAATACTGATTCTATGATGAGGTGATTTTGGTGAAATCTGATTGGCTTTTTCAAAACGAAAGCAATATATGCAGCTTTAGAACGGTTGGCGTTCTGCTTCGAGATAACAAAATTCTGGTTCAACGGGATAAGGACGGTACTGAATACGCTTTGCCGGGCGGCCATGTCAAAATCGGAGAAACATCGGAAGAATCTCTTATCAGGGAATACAAAGAGGAAACCGGAGCAGATATTGTTTGCAACCGTCTGATTTGGACAGAAGAAACTTTTTGGAGTTGGAACGGGAAAGATGCGCATTCTATCGCATTTTATTATCTAATATCATTAATAAACGATTCCGACATTCCGGATGATTATTTTGAATCCCATAAAGACAATTGCAATGTGGTTTTGAAATGGGTTACAATTGANNTGAAACAACTAACGATATATCCCGCTTTCTTAAAGGACAAAATCGAGAATATTTCAGAACATATTGAGCATTTTGTTTGCAGAGAATAAGACTTTGCGAACCAATAAAAATAAATTTCCAACCATTTCTTTCAGCGGGTGTCTATATAGGTGTAAGCAGCTTACAATTTTTTTGAAAGTGGAGGTATTATGGATAGAAGATCAGCAGAAGAAATTGTCCGGCAATACCTCGATAAGTTTTATGGCTTTGCCTTAAAGAGAACCGCAAACACACAGGATGCCGAAGATTTAGCACAGGAAATTTCTCTAAATTGTTTTCGTGCTCTGCTAAATACAGAGCCGGAAAACATCCCTGCTTTTTTATGGCGAATCGCTCGTAACGCTTTGTCGAACTATTACCGTGGCAAGACAAAATCAGCTTTAGGAATATCGATCGATGAATTAACTGAAGTACTGCCATCATCTGATGAAGATGTAAGCGAAGCAATTGTCCAGCAGGACTCCATTCGACGATTGCAATCGGGAATTGCATATCTTTCTAAAATGCAGCGTCGCGTGGTTATTCTTTATTATTATGAGGGCAAGGGGATACGAGAAATTTCAGAGCTTCTGAACATTCCATCCGGAACTGTAAAATGGCATCTCTTTGAAGCGAGGTCAGATTTGAAGAAAGGAATGGAACGCATGAATAGTCCAAGTGAATTAAAATTTAACCCGGTGAAATTTTCCATAATGGGACTTAGCGGTTCTGTTGGCACAATGGGCGGAACAGCAAACTTTTTCAGAAGTACGCTCTCTCAAAATATTGCATATTCTGTATATCGCGAAGGAAAAACGATTGCGGAAATTGCTGATTGCCTTGGCGTTTCCCCTGTTTATGTGGAAAGTGAAGCAGAGTTTTTAGAAGAATATGGCTTCTTGATAAAAAAGGGCGACCGTTACTTGGCAAATCTCATTATTGACGAGCCAAACGATACCGTTGAAAAAGTGATTCTACCGTTACAGGAAAAGATGTATGAAACAGCTTCAAAATTAATATCCAACGAGCTTTTTGACGAGCTTATGAAAAGCAACTTGCTAGAATCTTCAAACCTGTATTATCCCGATCGTGACAAAAACTTTTTAGCTTGGGGATTGCTGCTTTATATGCTTGCATGGAGCAACGATGAATCCGGGCACAAAATTAAATTTGAGGATGTTTACACTATTCGACCGGACGGTGCTAAAAACATTGCCTATGTGGGAATTTCACAGGATGGCGGACCTACTCAAAAGCACTTTGATAGTATGATGAAATGGTGCGGGCCTATGTGGAACGGAAACGAGAATATTCTTTTATGGCAAATTAATTCTGAATGGTCAGCAAGAGATTTGTCTTTTGATGATTACTCCAAAACCATAGAGCGTGACTTAAAGCTGCTCCATCGCTTCACATTAGGTGAAAAGCTCTCTGTGGATGAGTACACCTTTATGGCCCAAAAAGGTTACATTCGTAGAAAAAATGAAGATTTTGAGCTGGCAGTGATTTGGCTGAAAGATAATGACATTAAACATCAATTTTTGAATCTGGCTACAGAGGTAAAGGCAAAACACAGTGCACAGCTCAAGGACTTAAAAGAAAAGTTCATCCATGCCGTTCTCGCTAACACACCAGAGCATATACAGAAAATGCAGGCATATGGGATGCAGCATATCTTTCACTCTGACGGTTGGTTTTTACTTTATACAGTAAAAGAGCTGCNNAAGAACCCAGAGTGGCGTAAAAGCTACTCTGGGTTTTAACTTGAAGTTATTCCCCCATTTTTGTAGACATCAACTTATACAGCTTGGTATGGCGCGGAAACTTATCTTGAAACGGTACGAGTGCCGCCCCCACTTTAATCAGTCCGCATCCTACATCCACATTGGTGATATACGACATTTGAAGGTCGGAGATGTTCAAAAGCTCTGCCAGCTTAATTCTATCCGTCCCGGCTTGATTGAGCATGACAATAAATTCGCTGTTGGCAAGCATTGTTCGGGCGGTATGGCTCTGGAGCATATCGTCNNTGGAAATTTGCGCTGTATTCGTGTTGGAACAAGAGATATATCTCGTCTATGAAAATATAGGTGTTGCGGCCTTTGGCGCGGTTGGCGGTAATGCGGTTGAGGATGTTATCCAATACCACCAGCATACCGATGGACTGTAACTGCTTGCCGAGATCGAGAATGTCATAACAGATCAGGCGGCTGTCCACATTTACATTGGTAGACTTGGCGAAGGTATTCAAGCTGCCATCGGTAAACAGTTCAATGGCAAGTGCGATTTCTTTTGCTTCCGGTTCGGTCTGGCGCATAAGTTCCTCACGGAAGTCCTGCAAAGTAGGTGTCTTTCCCGTATAGCCGCTTTGGATATAATCTTTA
>DOWI01000016.1 GCA_003519645.1 Oscillospiraceae bacterium | reverse complement strand
GCTTCCTCAAAAACGGCTTGCGGCGACCATGATTCGTAGCCATCAGGATATACCACTTTGTACCCCGGAAGTCGAAGATTGTTTTCTCCGGAAGGTTTGGAGCATGCCGGTTTGGCCTGAACGACTTTCGTGCCAATGTACTGTTTCATGACAATTCTCCCTTTCAAATAAAATAAAAAGCGCCGACAACCGCAAATNNGCAAATGCGGAAGCCGGCGTCATGCGCTCACAAAACTCTACACTTTTATTATACTGTGCGTTGAAAGAAAGTCAAGGTGAATTATACGGAAGGGATTTTCACGGTTCCAACTTTCCCTCTTCGCATATTTCAGCGTAGCAATCAGGGCATAAGCCATTATCTTCTTTCCCTTTAACATACATGCAATCACATCGTTCACAAAATGCAATTTGATTAAAGTCATATGCTATCCCGCATGAGAGGCAAACATATTGAGCTTTATCCGGTATAGGGACAAAACTATTTTCCCCGCATTCAGGGCATTCAAAGCACGGCCACTGGCCGCCACTGTTTGCTTCATCGTAGCCGTTTATCTCTAAAATATTACTAATGTAATCGTCCGCTGCAATATCTCCCGGTTCTTTATATCCGCAGAAAAAGCACTTTGCATTTCCGGCATCACAGAATAAATAATTCTCATTGCATTCTGGACAAGTGAGCAATTCATTTTTATTTATCGTATTTTGTTTGATATATTGCTCAGTCAACGCTACAGCATCTTTATAGTGTAGACTCAGTTCTTTTGTTCCAGACTTAATCTGTCCAAATAAATCCGATTCTGCGTCCGTCAGTGATGTTACATCAAGGTTTTCTGCAATGAATTGGATGATAATCGATAAGCATTTATTTATTAAACTTTGAATGGCTTGATGTGGCTCATGAATCTGATAATGCTCAAATTTATTGCGCATTTTTCTTAAACTGTCTAAGGCTTTCTTATCTTTATCATTAAACTGAATATTGCATAAAGTATTAAGTCTTTCAAGCATTGTTTTGCTTTCAGCACTGTTGAATTCTCCGCTCTGTAAGTCATCCTTTTTAGCTTTATTCATATCTTGAAAAACATAAGTCCAATGTTGCTGATATAAATAATATTTGAAAACGAGTTCTATACCAGAAGATAAATGCAACAAAGAGTATTTATAAAGTCGCTTTTTTGCAAGTTCCTTTATATTCTTGTCTTCCGTCCCAATAAGATTTTTTATTGATATTAAAATAAAGTCAAGGCCGTTTTCAAGCATTCCGTAATTGATATCCATGTTATGTACCACACTTTTTAATATAGCATTGTAGTCGAATTATATCACAAAAAGCAAAAAGCGCAACTCTTTTACTGCCAATTAAACAGAATGAGAATTGCGCTTCGCATTAGGATGCAGACAATATGCTTAAATTTTTTTGTTCATTTCTATGGCTCCATCTAAGCACATGGGCTCCATAATTTTGGAATCCTTCTTCAACTCCCCTTGCAATCGGATTCCCGTCATTAAGTAGCACGATCAATTTACTGTCTTGTTTTCGCACTGGCTTTGTATCTTGCCACGCAAAGAGTACATTTTCCATATTGGATTTTGTCCCGCTATTTATTGCTCTGCATAATCTCTCTGGATGATTTTTCGAACGCTGAATGAGAAAATCATATACATGGGTGTATCCAGAAATACCAGTAAACTGTACATTATCAGAACAATAAATTTCGTTTTCTTCAAAAAACTTTTGAATGTCATCAAGGAAAAATGATGATATCTTACCTTTTGAAACCATAAACATATCATCTACACTTAGCATCGCTTGAACAAACATGTGCTTCTTTTGTGGAAACATGGAAATTGGGCCACGAGTAGTTAGTTCTTTCCCGTTAATTTGGACGCCATAAGATGCCAATAACTGTTTAAGCAATTTTTTTCTTGCCGAAGTGAAATTGAGTCCATTTAATTCCAAATCGTGAATTGTGTCTCCATCATCCGAAAAAAATATCTCATTTTCTTCTTGTTTAACATATATCTGCAAATAATCATTAGCACTATTCAGAAACGGAGTAGTAATCTCATAATACTCGCCCACTTTTGAAAAAGTTATTTCGCGTCGAAGCCATTCTGTATAGTTATTAATCAATTCTTGAACATCCAGCAATTGTATCACCCCTAAAACTCCAATTGAAGCTGTACATTGGGTTTTTGAACCACATTAAACCTTTCCAGAAATAATATGGTGTTTTCCACAAATTTATCAGACTGGATATTTTCAGCTGGAAATGCCAAATCTCGGCCATATTTTTCAGTGTAAATATGCCAATGTGAACCAGTTATTTTCTTGCCATCCGGGTTTATATGTGCGGCACCAGGATTGATATGCAATTCTAACAAAGGCTTATCACAAATTTTTACTCTTGCGCCAAAATCATATTTCTTATTATTTTTAGTTCCTCGATAAATATGTAAAGTGAATACATCCCGAGGTGTGTCACCAATTACTTGAAACTCTGTTTTATATCCTTTTCCGGGAAATTGAATTTCTTTTTCCACAGAATTTTTTAACNNCGTAATCGTTCTGCCTCAGCCTGTGATAGTTTTCCCCTACTCATTGGCACATCGCCTCTTGGCAGAATTTTACCACGGTTTTAAGCAGAATACAATAAGTTTCTTTTAGAAATTTACTGGTATTACGCTGTTTTCAAGTTATACCATGTCCGGCGGCTTATTCCGAGTTCTTTCGCAGCCTGTGTTACCGTTAATTCACCTCTCTGGACACGCTTTTTATAATTTTCAAAATTTTTGATCTGGACTTTGTGCCGACCCTCTTTGTAGTTTGGCTTCGTTTCCCGAGCTACAGCCTTTCCTTCCTGCGTCCGCTCCACGATCATATCGCGCTCAAACTCCGCAAAAGAGAAGAAAATGTTCCGGATTAATTTGCTGCTGGGCGTGTTGTCCATGATGCCAATGTTCAAGATATTCACCTTGATGCCTTTGCTTATCAGGTCAGTAACGAGCGTGCTCCCCTGCGCCAGGCTGCGGGCGATGCGGTCCAATTTTGTCACCATAAGGGTATCTCCGGGTTGAAGGAGAGCGAGAAGTTTGTCCAATTCAGGGCGGCTTATCTTCGTTCCGGTGAAACTATCCGCAAAGATTTTTTCAGCACCGTTCGCCTTTAGTGCGCCCTGTTGTGCCTCGAGACTATTGCCGTTCCGGGCCTGCCCCTTCGTCGAAACGCGGGCATAACCGTAAATCATTTCTTTTCATCTCCTAGCACGATCTGGCCCTCCGGGCGTTTTCCCTGTTTCTTTTTCTGAACTACGACTTCATAGCCGAGGGCATCAATCATTCTTTGAAACACAGAAATTTTTATGTCCCTTTTTAATGCTTCGCTCACATTGGACTGATTCTTAAATCCAACGAGCTTAGCCAACTGCGTCTGATTTATTTGAGCACGGTGCATGACTTCTGTTACAACATCTGAGCCTGTCATTTCGAATTCCTCCCTTGCAATTTGTATTATATCATGATAGTTTGATATATGCAAGCCCTTTTTATGGTTTTTTGAGAAGATCATGAAAGGGCCTTTTTATTTTTGTGGGAACTGACGTACCTTACACGGGGTCGGTGGCGTGATTGTGTGGCAGGGGGCCGGGTAGGTGTTCCGATATGGACGCATGAAGCAGGTGGGCGGATGTAAAAACTGAAATTGTGTGCATAAACTGAACAGTATTTGCACATTGAAAAAGCCATGAAAAAATATCAAAATAATTTGATAAAAGTCATTGCAATTATCAAAGAAGTATGATATTATATACATGTAATCAATCAGAGCGCCGGAGCGGTTGCCGATCCCCCATGAAAGGGGGTGACGCTATGGAGCAGGTTATCATCATACTTATCCTTGTCTTGCTGATAATCAAAGCCATAAAAAAATAGCCGCTCCCCCGACCAAAGGATAGCGGCTATTCCAAACATATAAAAGCAACCGCAAGGGGAGTCTCTTTGGTTACAGTATAGCAAATCAGACAGCAATGTCAAGCAATGAATAAAGCGGCCCCAGCGGGCCGCACGACAGACGAAAGGTGGTATTGATATGAAAAGATACTTTGTAGGCAGTGGCACGGCAATAATCGCGGAGTTTGACACAGCGGAAGAACTCAATGAATGGTACGACAAGCAGGACGGAGAAGAACGGTATTTCTGCCGCCTGTACGACACCGTAAAGCACATTGACATTCTAGGTTCTGCTTATATGTGGTTGAAGTCGGAAGACCGCTGGATGGATGAAGTTCCCAGTGCCATGACAAGTCAAAATTATATCGCTTTGCAGAATCGTCTACAATGGGGCGCAGCGGTCATTGACAAGGATAGCAAGGAATATGCCAATCTTAACAAGTGCATCCGCATAGCGCACGAGAAAGCCTATCAGACAGAAGAAGCCGCCCACTACTTGCAATAGTGAACGGCAGGAGCAAACCGAGAACCACAACGAACCCGGCTGCATGGTAATTGTA
>DOWI01000195.1 GCA_003519645.1 Oscillospiraceae bacterium | reverse complement strand
ATTCTTATCGTATGCTTCCTGCACCTTGACGATGCTGTTTTTCAACTCGATGAACACCAGCGGCAGACCGTTTACAAAGATCAGAATATCCGGTCTGCGCCAGTAGTAGCGACCTTGTATCCACATCTGCGAAACAGCCGTGAACGTGTTGTTTTTCGGCCTGTCGAAGTCGATGAGCTTCACCAACTCAAAATCGCCCTTGCCATCTCTGCGGGTGGCGACCTGAATATAGTTGCGCAGCTTGTTGTAAAGCTCGTAGTTTTTGGCAACAAGGACGCTGTCGGAAAAATCGGCGGTGAGGTCATGGATGACGCCGTCCAGCTTGTCATGCGGCACATGGGGATTGATGCGGCGGAGGCTCTCCGTAAGAACGCATGGCAACACACACGCCTTTTTGTTGGCGCGTCCGGTGCCGTCGTTCAGATATTCCCTNNAGGGGTCGGTGTCGCACACGATGACGTCGTAGCCAAAGTTCTCCTGCCGAAGTTTATTGAGGATAGCCTGTTCGATCATATCCTCGGAGATAAAATTTGCCATAAGGATGCCTCCTTACTAATGTGCCTATCTTGTCCCACGTTCTTTTCGTGTATAGATGTAATCGCCTGTTTTTTCGTCATAGTGAGAGGAAAGGCCAACAATATCATCTGAAGCAATATAATCAATATATCGCAGCCAGTCACACATAGAAATTTTATATAGTATTTTATTCCGATCATAATCAGATGAAACGCAGAAAGCAAGCATTGGACCGTTTTCTTCAAATTCAGAAAAGAAAAGGTACGAATGAATCAGCCAATTACAAATATCTTTGCCAGCTACGGTAAGTTGCTTTTCATGTTCCCAGTCGTGACTGTCCTCTTCCGGCCAACGGTTCAGATTATCAATATGCTTCAGCGGTTTGATGGCTTTTACTTGAATACTATAATTATCGGCTTCATCGCTGAGTTTTCCACCACAATCTATCAGTTTCCGAATAATAAAGGCTGAATAAAAAATGCCCTTTTCAATAACTGTATATGTAGAATCGTAGCTCTTGTCAAACCGCTCCGCTGTGTTGTATTTTATTATCAAACGTTTACGCCGCAACAAGTCCTGTTTCCACGGATAACTTTCATACACCATGTGGTATCACACTCCCAGTTTTCCGGACATCAGGCGGGGAAGAAGAAGGTCACGCTGGTATGATAATTTTGCATTTTCTTTCATAAGAACAGCAATTGTTGAGTGCATTATTTCCGCAACTGCGTTAAACTTTATTTGCAAGCCTTCGCTCGGAACAGTAAGTTTAAGGCGATTTATATCTTTGGGATAGACATGAGGCTGCGCGGCACCACGCTGTAGGTTGAAAACACACGGACGAATCGAATTAAACAATTCATACAGGTAATAAATGTTCGTCTTGTTGTTTACAAAGGAGCAATCGGCAGCCCAAATATCAGAATAGTGGATAGCAATAAATCCGGCATTTGCACCTGATGAGCTGGCTGTTATTGAAACGCCGCTCACATTAGCCTCATTGTGATAACCCGATGGCTCAATACCTGCCGATATTACTGGTATCAATCCTTCTTGCATCTCGTTCGCTGTGATGTTTCTACCACGAGTAAAAACGCATAAATCTTCGATTCGTCCATTCTTCCACCCCTCCGGAAGACCGTTTTCAAACTTGGCGCTCTCGTGGCCGGGGAAGCGGAAACGCACAAACCATTCTTTATAGATTTCCTGCGCCTGCTCCTGCAAAATTGCAATTTTGCGGTTGTTCTTCTCAATCAGGTCATCATAGGTGGAGAGAACTGACCCTATTTTTTGCTGTACTTCATAGCTGGGGAAATCCCACTTAATATGCTCAACATCGGAAGGACTAACATTAACTTGATTCGCCGCCCCATAAGCTCGGTTCACAATGGCGTATTTCACAGCCTGTGTTTGTAGTAAATAGTACAAATAGTTTACATCGGCATTTTTCTTGGCAATTACCTTGCCTGCCCTTTGATTCAGTAAATATTCTGCGCTTGTGTAAGAACGGCAACTACGCCCGACCATAGAATTAGGTTGATTCATATGGCTCCCAGTCAACGAGATAATAATATCTCCATTTTTTATATGGTACTTGGGATTTAGCGCAAGGAACGAAGATTCTACATACTGCGTTTCATTATTTATGCTTATATTGCCACCATTACTTATATTACCAATTTTTATTACTGGCACATCGCCATCAACTTTCAAATCAGCGGATTTAAACGCATAGCCTGATATGACATGGCAGTAATCAGAAAGCCGTTCCATTACTCACACTCCAAACAAGCCATGTAGATTCTTGGCTATTTTCTTTTCTAGTTCAGCGGTTTCTTTGGAAAGATCAGTGTATTCGCTGTTCAGCGAGAGCATTTTCTCCCTAAACTCCTCCTCGGTCATGCCGTCGTCCTCGATGACCACGCCCACATAGCGCCCGGCGTTGAGGGAGTAATCTTGATCGCGGATGCCGTCCTCGCCGTCTAACGCCGCTACCTTGCATAGGCCGATGACGTCGCAGTATTTTCCCTCAGGAAACCGCTCGGTGAGCCAGTCAATCTGCGCCTGATAANNTGATAATAGGCTTTTGTTTTTACTTCCTTGTCCTCAGACGATTCCGGCGCGTCTGCCATTGCCGCCTTATATTCGTCAATGAGCGCGGCAAAAGCATCCGCATCCCCTTCATAAAGGCGGCTGATGATACCAAGATTTTTGATCTGCTCGTCGCTGAACTTGCGGTGTGCCCGGTCTACCTGCGTGAACACGCTGCGGGCGTCGATAAAGAGAATCTCGTCCTTCCGGCCGGTGTGCTTTTTCTGCCGGTCAAAGAACCAAAGCGTGGCGGGCAGCGTGACGGAGGAGAACATATTGGAGGGCAGCGTCACCATCTGGCTGATGATGCCCTCTTCGATCATCTTTTTGCGGATTTCCAGCTCGCTGCCGCCCGCGTCGGAGGCGGAATTAGCCATNNATAGGAGATCCATAGGTAGTTGGCGTTTGGCACCGTTTCTTTTTTGTCGGAAGTCTTTTTACCAGCTTTGGTTTTGTTCTTCGGTATGCCATATGTATTGAAACGCGGATCGTCCTTGACCTTTTCGTAGACTACCTCGTCCACGTTGAAGGGCGGATTCGCCATGACATAGTCAAAGCGTCCGACCGCGTTGTGCGGATCAGCGTAAAAGGAGTTAGCCTCCCGGATGTCACCACGCACGTTGTTCAGCAGCAGGTTCATTTTTGCCAGCTTGACGGTGTCCGGCTCCTTTTCCACGCCGTAACACATGAACTTCATCATATCATCAGCGCTGGCGTTGTGGCGGTGCATATATCGCGCCGCCTGCACGAACATACCGCCGCTGCCGCACGCGGGGTCTAGAAACAGCTTGTTGCCGATCTCCGGCTTCAAAACTTCCACCATATAACGGACGACCGTGGCGGGCGTATAGAATGTGCCGCCGTCCTTGCCCTCCTGCAGGGCGAAGTTGCCGAGGAAGTATTCGTATATTTCACCGAAGATATCAACGCTGATGCTTTCGGGAATGTCCTTGAANNAAACACGGATGATCTTGGACAGCAGCTCCGGCTCCTCCTCCGGCACAAGCTGGCCGTATACCTCTTTGGGCAGCACACCGTCCATTTTTTCGTTTTCATTTTCAATGGCAAGCATCGCGTTCTTGACGAGAATAGCCTTGTTCGCATCGTCCGGCGCATCGTTGATGACGTCGTAATAGGCGCACTCCGGGAGATAGAAGCCGCATTTTTCGATGGATATCTGCTTGATGCTCCTCTCGGCGCGTCCGCCTTTTTTGCGCGCGTATTCAGCTTCTATTTCTGCCTTGTGCTGCTTGAAGAGAATGTCCGCATAGCGCAGGAAGATCAAACCCAGAATGGGCTGACCATATTTATTCGCGGCCAGATGCGCACTGGCGCGAAGCATATCCGCCGAGTGCCAGAGGTCGTCTTTCAGTTTTTTGAATTCAGCGTCAGTCATCTGCGTTTCCTCCATCATTATCCGGGATAAACTCCACGATGTCGT
Organism: Oscillospiraceae bacterium; assembly: GCA_003519645.1. The sequence continues at coordinate 38 of DOWI01000195.1, read as the reverse complement.
CAACCTTGCAGCCAAGCACCCGGCATATCTTCTCCATA
>DOWI01000194.1 GCA_003519645.1 Oscillospiraceae bacterium | reverse complement strand
CCCCGACTGTCGTTCTGACAGAGCCGCCCTCATTGCCTGCGACGGTTTTATCACGCTCGGACTATGACGGGACAGGAGTACCATTATTCTCTTTGTGGGTTGTAGCGAAACCGGGAGCCGCCCGATATTTTCAGTCAGTAATGATCGCTCTCTGCCTTAATGGCAGGTCATGGCGTACCGCTGCACACGCTTATGCTCATCACAATCACAAAGAGGAAGTGTTTGGCAAATGATTATTCGGTTGTCAAGGAGCAGCCCCGTTTTCGCCACACAAAGGAAAACTGGGTGTGAGGTTTTTTATCCTCTCACCCAGTAGCCCTTGGGAAAGACCGTTTTTCCCCTCTACTTAAAAAGTTTTATTATTTTTTCTTTCAGCCTGTCTATTCGTCTGTAAACAGACTTTGGCGTTAAGCCAAGTTTGGCGGCAATCTCAGCCGTTGAATAGCCTTGTATTTTCATCAACGCAATTTGGAGCGTGAGCTTGTCCACTGTAAATAGAGATTGATATAGCATTTCATCTTCAATGTTATTCAAGAGATCGTCCACCGTTTTCATTTCGGACGGTGCATCATCAGCTCCCAATTCCTCAAGGTATGTACCTGCGTCCTGTAATCTGCGATGATACTTCCTATCAGAATTAAAAACCTCCCAATCGTGAATACGGAGTTTTTCAATGGTGTCCTCGCTGACACCCAACTGCCGCATTTGCTTTTCCTCGGCATCTTTCCAAATACGCCATTTACGTTCTTCTCTGGCTTTGTTGTAAGCCATAACCGTTTCCTCCAATCTGAATTTTTTTTGAGAAAATTCAGATTGGAGGGGGGCTGCGGCAACCTACACCCAAATCGGCATTGTCCTGTTTTTTATTAAAAAACGGCGCAAAAAAATCCGCAAAGATACAATTATCTAAGCGGATCATGGAATATTTAATTCTATAATGTAGAGATTTAAATTCCACTTTAATGGCATAAAATCGCCACAAACAAGCAGAGCTTTTTTTGACGATTTACCATTTACTACACGAAAGACTAAATATATATATATTCGCTACTTAAAACAAGTAGCTGTGTGCAGTTCATAGACCAACACATATATGCCCCCCCAAACTCAAACGGTTTGGAGAGACATGTATTTGGACATACCTGTATCGCTCACCAAATCACCGTTTTTTTTATTTGGTGGGCTACAATTAATAGTTCTATATAAAGAATAGAGCCGATGTACTGTGATTACTCACAAGTTCATCGGCTCTGCGTCTTAGCGTCTGGCTCTTTAATGACGGTTATACGTAATTCTTTTACTTCAATTAAGCTTTCCTGTTTGCACTTCGGACAGTAAAGTGGAAAATTCACCAGAACAGTATCCTTCCTAATTCTGTCACGGGTTTTATTGTTGCAAACAGGACACATTATCCAGTTTTCATCTGCCATTGCATCACCTACTATCATAAGCTGTTCTTATACTTACTCGGAAAATTTTTCAGTTCTAGTACTTTTGTTTCTATACGTCTAATTACTTTAACAAACTCTTCATCTGATTTGCCTGTCGGGTCATCAAGGCCCCAATCCTCACGATATTTACACGGTAAGGATGGGCATGTAACATTACAGCCCATTGTTATAACCACATCAACAGGAGGTATGTCAGATAGCAATTTCGAGTATTGTGCTTTTTCCATGTCGATGCCGTAAAACTGTTTTACCAGTCTGACGGCATCCGCATTGATGATTTCTTTTACTTCTGTTCCAGCGGAATAACATTCAAATAAATCATTCGCAAAGTGTTTACAAAGAGCTTCAGCAACTTGAGAACGACAAGAATTGTGAACACAGACAAATGCTATCTTTATTCTTTCAACTTTCAAGCAATGCATCTCCTTTAACATCCTCTGCCTTCCATTTGATTACAACAAAATTACCATTGGATATCTCATCAACTTTGTTTATCCATTCGATTTCGTGACTAGCTTTTGCTTTGAGCAGTGCGTTAGTCGTGTCGGTTGCATAGAGAGATGAATTTATCACCCACCATTTTGTTGCAATTTCAGCACGGTGTAAATCTTCCTCTAGCCGCATTGCTTCATAAACTGGTGTTGTTTCAGCTAATGTTACAATTACAACGCTAGTTTCATCAGCGTTACGCAAGCGTGGCAATAGCTTTTTGACCGCTTCAGGGACATCGCCCTGGGTACGCTTAACTTCTTTATGGTAACTCTGTGTGGAATCAAGCAACAAAAGTGTATGGCCCGTAGGAGCAGTATCAATCACAACAACCTCATTTTCAGACTTTGCTACCACTTCGGCAAACGCACGGAAGACAGCGATTTCCTGTGTACATGGTGAACGCAAATCTTCTTCCACATAGGCAACATCGTCTTCAGACATGGTTTCCCGTGCTTTTTTAAGCACTTCCTCTTGATATCGTTTAAGTTCAGCCTTTTCGTCAATATGACTCATCGTGATATTGGCATTTCCTTCAATAACAAATTTCAGATGTGCGGCAGGGTCTGTAGTTGTCAGATGTACTTTTTTACCCTTCTCAGAAAGTCCAAGTGCAATAGCAGCAGCAATAGAGGTTTTGCCGACGCCGCCTTTACCCATTGTGAAAATAACCTTTTTATTACTGTCGTATAAATCATCAATAACCTTGTTCAGCGTAGGAATATTGTCGGTATTAATTGTTTCACTGCTTACTGTAAATAAGTCTTTTGTAAGCAGATTACGAACATTTTCCATGCCTGTGATATTATAGGCTCTTAGCGGCACAAAGAATGCAGCAATATTCTTCAGTTCGGCCGGAATAGCAGCAAGGGCTTTTTGCTGTTTGTTATACAGACTTTCAGATATTGCATCATCATAAGCAGAAAGCACACCATTGACAACAAGCATCTGATTATGAACACCTAAGTCGGCAAGTTCCTTTGATGCTCTTTCAGCCTCACTTAACGGTGAAGTTTCGGGGCGGGACACAAGTACAAGTGTTGTCAATTTGCCGTCTGCCAACGTGTTAACTGCCTGTTTATACATTCCTTTGCGTTCCTCAAGACCCGATAGCTGACCCAAACAGGAAGCTCCATGTGTGCTTTCACTGATAAAGTTGCTCCACGCACTCGGCAATTGGAGCATCCGCAAAGTGTGACCTGTGGGGGCGGTATCAAAAATAATATGGTCATATTCTTTAGCGGCGGTTTCATCCGTAATGAAGTTTGTAAACTCATTAAAAGCAGCGATTTCTACGGTACAGGAGCCGGAGAGCTGTTCTTCCATATTGGCAAGCACGGCATCGGGCAATTTACCACGGTAAGGCGCAATCACACTTTCTTTATACTCAGCCGCCGCCTGTAT
>DOWI01000406.1 GCA_003519645.1 Oscillospiraceae bacterium | reverse complement strand
GCAAGGCATACAGGATGGGTTTTGAGCCGCTTGGATAGACGGACCGCCTTGACCTTGCCGTCCAGCGCCTTTGACATGGCTTCAAATAAATCCTTATTCTCTTCCTCCTGTTTTTTCTGTTGCTCTTGGTCTTCCGGCGTATCAAAACCGAGATCCCCGGAGGAAACAGACTTGAACTCCTTTTCCTCTACTGCATTCAGGATGCGGAGGACAAATTCATCAATATCCTCGGTGCAGTAAAGAATTTCAAAGCCCTTGTCGCGTACAGCTTCGGTTTGGGGCAGCTTGTCAATCTTTTCCACGCTGTCGCCGCAGGCGTAGTAAATATATTTCTGCTCCTCCTTCATGCGGCTGACATATTCTGCAAGGGTGACCGGCTTTTTCTCGGTGGATGAATAGAACAGCAGAAGCTCCTGCAACACATCCTTATGCTGACCAAAATCGCTGTATACACCGTATTTTAGCTGCAATCCGAAATTTTTGAAAAACTCCTCATACTTTTCCCTCTCATTTGTCAGCATAGAGGCAAGCTCGCTTTTAATTTTTTTCTCCAGTCTGGATGCAATGGTCTTAAGCTGGCGGTCGTGCTGCAGCATCTCGCGGGATATATTCAGCGACAAATCCTGCGAATCCACCAGTCCCTTAACAAAGCTGAAATAATCGGGCAGGAGATCGGCGCACTTGTCCATAATCAGAACGCCGCTGGCATAGAGCTGGAGCCCCTTTTCATATTCCCGCGTATAATAGTTGTAAGGCGCGCGGGAAGGGATGAACATCAGCGCCTGATAGGTTGCGGCACCCTCGGTGCTGCTGTGAATTACCCGGGCCGGCTTCTCATAATCAAAGAACTTGTCCTTATAAAAGTTCTGATAATCCTCTTCGGTCAGCTCGTTTTTATTGCGTTTCCAGATCGGCACCATGCTGTTGACGGTCTGGGTTTCGGTTATAGTTTCATACTCGACTTCCTTGCCCTCTTCGCCCTCTTTCGGTACGCTTTTTTCGACATCCATCAAAATGGGATAGCGGATGTAATCCGAGTATTTTTTGATAATCGAGCGCAGACGATAGCTGTCAAGGAACTGGTCATAATCCTCGTCGTCGGTGCTCTTTTTAATGGAAAGGATAATCTGTGTGCCGTGGTCATCCTTTTGGCAGGGCTCAATGGTATAGCCTTCAGCCCCCTTTGACTGCCAGCACCATGCCTCCTCCGAACCGAAAGCGCGGCTTTTTACGGTGACATCCTCACTTACCATAAAAGCCGAATAAAAGCCGACACCAAACTGACCGATAATATCAATATCCTCTTTCGCCTCGTTCTCCTTTTTAAAGGTGAACGAGCCGCTTTTGGCGATGGTACCGAGATTGTTTTCAAGCTCGTCCTTTGTCATACCGATCCCGTTATCGGTGAGTGTCAGGGTGCGGGCATCCTTGTCTATATCCAGACGGATTGTAAACCCATCACGTCCGATTCCGGTAAGTCCTTCGGTCAATGAACGATAATAAAGCTTATCAATGGCGTCGCTTGCGTTTGAGATAAGCTCTCGGAGAAAAATCTCCTTATGGGTGTAAATCGAGTTGATCATCAGATCAAGCAGACGTTTGGATTCGGCCTTAAACTGTTTGGTCTTCATATACATCCCTCTAATAAGCAATTATTAGCACTCTCAACGAAAGAGTGCTAATCTATAATAGCCCGAAAACGCTCAAAGTTCAAGGGTATTCTGATATTCAATTGTTAATATTTTGAAAACTTTTACCTGCCTTATTGTAAAAGCAATATCCGTTTTTACCAAGATTTTTTGCGGCATACATAGCAAGGTCCGCCCTTGATATAATATCCGACGGGGACTGAATTCCGTCCTCAACAAGCGCAATACCAACGCTTGCCGAAACCTGAATGTTATTGGCACCGATTTTCATTGGTATATACACTTTTTGGATAAGTTCGCTTGCCAGACTGTTCAGGTCTTCCTCATCATGGTACTTTATTATGGAAAGAAACTCATCTCCGCCAAGACGGGCGGTAGCATACTCTTGTTTTAAACTTCCCTTTAGAATTGCTGCCACCTTCTTGAGAACAATATCCCCGACTGTATGCCCGTAACCATCATTAACTTTTTTAAAGCCATCCAAATCCAAAAACATCAATGCATACTTGTCGAATTTAGTTCTTGTTTTCAGTATTTGGTCGATATAGCCGGTAATATAATTGCGGTTATACAGACCGGTAAGGGTATCGGTGGATGCCAGTTCCTTACTAATCTTTTCGGATTCCTTAATCTCCAAATAATCCTTTTTAAGCTCGCTGATAAATGATAGCAGCTTACGCTCGTTGTTGACCTCGTTTGTAACATCATATATCTGTATCAGTGCAAAAGCCTGATTATCCACCGTCAACGGCTCAATCTTCATGTTCTGCCGAATATCGCACCCTTGGGGATTTTCGGGCAGGATAAACGCTTTATGTATTTTACTTGAAAAAAACCTGCTGTTATGCTTGAACAAAACGGTATATAGAGAATCCATAAATAAGCTTTTGCCAAACTGGGGAATTAAATAATTTATTTTCTTATTTATGAAATTGTCAAGTTGCCTGCCGGACAGCTTTTCCACATGTTCATTACAGAATACGATATTGTATTGATGATTTACCAAAACAATTCCTATTTCTATCTTGTCCAAAGCGCAAGAAAACAGATTATTCATTTATCTCAACCAGCATTTCATTTATTTTATCAATAAGCATGGTCTCGGAGTCGGTTGAAAGAGCAACAAAAATCATACCTTTTGCCTTGCTTTCGGATAACAAAAACGAAGTGAACATGGTCAAAAAATGCATATCTTCGGATAAATCGGAATTTTCAACTGTATTTACAATTGCGAATTCCACATCTGGAAAAGAGAATTCAAGCTTAACATCTAATAAGTTTCCAAATTCACCTATCAGGGTATTAAGAATTATCTTCTGATTTGCCATCTCGGATAGGCTGCTGGCCGCCTTACCGATATTGACATTCAATATCTCGGTCAAAAGATCCTTTTGAATACTGGAAAGCATCCCTAACCCTCCCTTGTCAAATCAGAGAGTGTTATGTACAACTCTTCATTTGTCACAGGCTTATTTAAAAAAGCAGTGATATTGAGACTCTCAATCTCATCTCTTACTGCTTTTTGTACATCTGCGGTCAGCACTATGATTTTAATGCTGCTGTTTTCTTTTCGTATCATTTTAATCAGTTCTTCGCCGTTTATCCCCGGCATCAGCAAATCGGTAATAATTAAATCAAACTGCTTTTCCTTAAAAAGCTGAAAGCCTTCTTCACCGGAAGCGGCTAATTCTATTTCAGCCTGCGGGATGTGTGTTAATATGTATTTCTTTAGAAACCGTCTGACAAAAATCGAATCGTCAACAACAAGTATATTCATAATATTCACTCCTAAATAAACTTAATAAGGGTATTTATTACTATTATATGTAATTTCTGTGTTATTTCAAGTGTTTATATAATTTAATATCTTATTACCGCGCTTTACCGTATATTTTGGTAATAAATCAGGTTCAATGCCGTGGCTATCATGGAGGCGGATATGGAATACGCCCATAATTCTTTTATACACAAAGCCCGCCTTTTCGGCGGGCTTTGTCATTAGTTTTCTGCGTCTTTTCTATTAAAAATGTTTTAGCCTAATTTAACCGTACGTATCGCGTTTATTACAGCAATGATTGTGACGCCGACGTCAGCGAACACAGCACCCCACATCGATGCAAAGCCGAGCGCGCCTAACAACAAGATCACGGCTTTGATACCCAGCGCTAATATGATGTTTTGCCATACAATACGTCTGGTCTTTTTAGCAATCCTTATGCCCGCAACCAGCTTTGACGGCTGGTCGGTCATCAAAACCACATCTGCCGCTTCAATGGCGGCGTCCGAGCCCAAGCCCCCCATTGCAATTCCCAAATCGGCGCGGGCGAGTACTGGCGCATCATTGATACCGTCCCCCACAAATGCAAGCTTGCCGCGAGCAGTGTTCCGGGACAGCAGCCTTTCCAGCATCTCCACCTTTTGATGAGGAAGCAAGCCCGCATACACATCATTAAGCCCAATTTCTTCGGCTGCTTTTTCGGCGGCGGCAGGGCGGTCTCCGGTAAGCATGACAATCTTTTTTACCCCCTGCGCCCTAAGCCCGCTTAAGGCAGACCTGCTGTCCTGCCTGATTTCATCCTCAATTAAAATATATCCCAAAAATCTGTTGTCCCTCACGAGATACACCACAGTGCCGCCGCTTTGGCTTTCGGGACAGTCAATACCAAATGCCGACATCAGGCCAATGTTGCCGGCAAGAATCTCCTTTCCGTCAATAACAGCCCGCAAACCGAGACCTGCTATTTCCTCATATTCGGAAATCCGGCTCTTGTCGATTTCAAATGGATATGCCTTTAGAATAGAACCGGCAATCGGGTGGTTTGAAAAGCATTCGGCATGAGCCGCCACCGACAAAACCGCATCCTTGCTTTGCCCTTCGGCCGGAACAATTCGGCTGACCTTAAACACGCCCTTTGTAAGGGTGCCCGTTTTGTCAAACACAACTGTATCAAGCTGGCTCAATACATCAAGACTGCTGCTGCCCTTGATAAGAATACCGTTTCGAGATGCTCCACCGATTCCTCCGAAGTAGCTTAAAGGAATGGATACCACCAGCGCGCAGGGACAGGAAACCACAAGGAAAATAAGCGCCCTGTTAATCCACTCGGCAAAGGCAGCGCCGGGAAGCAGCAGAGGCGGCACAACCGCTAATCCGAGCGCCGAGAAAACAACAATAGGGGTATAAATCCGGGCAAACCCCGTGATGAATTTTTCGGTTGTAGCTTTTTTTGAACCTGCATTCTGTACCAAATCAAGTATTTTCATAACGGTGGATTCGCCGAATTCCTTTGTAACCTTGACGGTCAGCAATCCGCCGAGATTAACAGAGCCCGACAAAACCTCGCTGCCTTGCTTTACATCTCTCGGCATTGATTCACCTGTCAATGCCGAGGTGTCGAGTGAGGAGCTTCCGCTCAACACCTTACCGTCCAGCGGGATTTTTTCGCCCGCTTTCACTATTATTACATCTGCGACCGATACCTTTTCGGGTGACACACGGGTGACTGTATCCCCTGTTTTAAGATTGGCGTAGTCGGGACGTATATCCATCAGGGCTTCAATAGATTTGCGGGAACGGTTTACCGCAATAGTCTGGAACATCTCGCCGATTTGATAAAACAGCATAACAGCAGCGCCTTCGGCATATTCCCCGATAATAAATGCCCCTATTGTAGCTATGCTCATCAGAAAATTTTCGTCAAAAATCTGACCTTTTATGATGTTGCGAAGTGCTGTAAACAGCAGTTTGCCGCCGACTGCCAAATATGCGGCAAAAAACAGTCCAAACTCCCATGCCGGTGATAAAGTCAGTATCAGCCCGGTAGTGAAGGCCACCGACGATATCAACAGCGATATGTACGGCATGACAGTAACTGCGTCCTTGACCGGTTGAGGTTTGCCGTATGTTTTTTCACTGACAGTAATCAAAGAATCATGCTGATGTGCAATCCTTTCAACCTGCCGCAGTATATTCTGTTTTTGTTCATCCGGAATGTCGACAGTCAGTGTTCCGGATGCAAAATTAACCGAAGCATCAAAAACGCCGTCAATTCGTCCAACCTCGCGCTCAATCTCGGACGCACACACTCCGCAGTCGAGTCCGTTAAGCAGCATTTGTATCTTCATAAAATACCCTTTCTGTGTTATTCGGAAATATGAGAGCTTGCCTGATCAAATATATTTTTAATATGCAGATCGTCAAGGGAGTAAAAAACCACTTTGCCGTCACGGCGGTACTTAACCAAACGCGCCTGCTTTAATATGCGAAGCTGGTGGGATATTGACGACTTGGTCATATCCAGCAGGGCGGCAATGTCACAGACACACATTTCGGAGTGAAACAAAGCCGAAATTATTTTCACCCGTGTCGAATCACCGAACACCTTAAACAGCTCTGCCAGAAGGCGGATATCCTCCTTACCCGGCATTTGGTTACTGACATGATTGACAACCTCATGATGGAGTATGTTACAGTCACACCGCTCGATTTTTTTTTGACGTTTCACCGGCTGCACCTCCTTGAATTCCGTTGAACAGTTGAACAACTATTCAACTGTTATTATGATATACTTGATACGTATGGTTTGTCAATATGTTTTTTATAAAATTTGAGGACGAACCGGGGTTCGCCCTCATCTGCAGCGGTATATGGGGTACAGCCCGTTCTGCCTAGAGTTTAACAATATCGGGAAAAGCCTCTTTCCTCATAATCCCCCACATTCGGTCAATGTAAGAAAGGGTATAGTAGCTTTCGTAATAGTGGTAATAAAACGCCCCCTTCAGCGTCATGTGAAGCATACCGCTTTCTTCTGTCATAAAACCCAGCTTTTTTGCAAGCCAGCATTCAAATCCATACATCTTTTTCAACGGGACACCAAAGAATGTTTCGAAGCGTTCTGGATCTACCTTGGTGCTGTATGCAGTCCAAAACAGGAAATACAGCATTCTTTGCCTTTGGGTAAATCGTAATGTAAGAGAGGTTGGAGGTTGGTTTTCTTGGATTCTCTTTTGATATTCTTCAATCGAAAAGGTGTTGATTTTGAACTGATCCTTCAAGAGTGTAGTAGCAGAACACCCAAAGCCCAAAAAATTATCTCTTGTCATGGATGAATACTTGGCATTTATATCATTTGAGAACGTCCAGATAGAATCCCTGGTATACCCTTTTGCTTGACAGTATAGTGTAATATCATCAAGCAGCTTTCTTTTTTCCTTTTTTGCCATGGGTTGAACGGCACTGTCTGTGAACGTAAAGTCAATAAACGGGTAAATTGCAATATGGTTTGCACCGCTTGAAAAGGCTGTCTCAATATCTGATGTAAGATCATCAATGGTTTGGTTGGGAAGTGCAAATATAAAATCCATTGAAACTGTTTCAAACCGTACTTTTTTTAATGCCTCCGACATTTTTTTAAGGTCAAAATCATCCCTGCCTAGAACCGACAAAAACTTTTTACCAAAAGATTGTATTCCAATACAAATTTTAGTAACCCCGGCATTTCTTAACGTCCGCAGTGTTTGCTCATCTGCATTTTCTGGATGGAGCTCCACTCCTATCCCTTCCAAAATTATAAAATGTTCTTCAATGGCAGCAATAATCTCGCTTAATCTGTTTGAGGCAAGGGCAGGTGTACCACCCCCAAAATAAAGGGAGGTCACCTGCTTTTTTTGGGTTAATTGTGAGCCTGCCATGTGGATTTCTTTAATAAGATGGTCGATGTAGCTATCACACTTGTCTTGCGTAAATATCTCCTTGCAGTAGGGGCAAAAAGCGCAGATAGTTTTACAAAAGGGTATGTGAACATAAAGCCCCAGATTTTCACAATCTTCAAAGCTCAAAACGCTATCATATTCGCTTTTAAAGGTGAATGGCCTGACGGTTCTGGTCAGCCACATTCCTGTTAATGTTGTTATTAATTTCATATTCCACCTATATGTATTTTAAATACGTTTTGAGCATCTCTGCCATTATCTTGACATTGCCTTGAAACAACAGCGTATATTCGGCAACAAAAAAGTATCCGCATTTTTCGCAAAGTCCGGGTACATCTATACACCGACCGCAGGTGCTGATTTTGCCGTTTTCAATTACAACGCATTGATGGCAAGGCGTCGGAAACTTGTTATCAATCAGATAGGGAAACGCACTTTTTAAATTAAATACAGGCACGCCTTGGTTCATCATTTCAGCAATAACGTTGCAGCACGTCTGCTTTTCCTCTCTTGACAGGGCAAGATTTTGGGTGTCGGGGTAGGGCGTGTGAAAGTTAAACGACACCGCCCGCACATGGCCTGTCTCTTTTGCCAGGGTGCAAACATGCCTGATTGTATCCTTGTTTATCTGGTTGACAGCCATGTAAAAGCAGATATTATCGGCCGTTGCGTTTTTTATATTGTCAATAATCCTGTCATATGTATCTCCCCGGATTTGGTTGTGTTTTTCTTTATTGCCGTCAAGGCTTAGCAAAATCAAATCCGCCTCGGGTAAATCCAGTTTGAATGTACCGTTGGTCACCACATTTACAATTAAAAAACCCATCTCTTTGGCTTCAATTACAAGCTGCCTTAAAGTTTTGCTCCCATCCTGCCACAAAAATGTCTCACCGCCGCAGAAAAACAGGATCCGCACACCCATATTGTAGAGAAGCTTCATTTCGGATTTAATCTGATTATACGGGTGAATGACAGCGTTTTTATTGTTGACAGAGCAATGCTTGCAGGACAGATTGCATTTGTCGGTTAAGATGACGGTGCCTAGAATCGGCGTTTTCTTTCTAAAAAGAATTGTCTTTATGCCAAACCTGGCAAAATATAAAAATGAGGATGGTTTCAATTTATAAATCCTTCCCGCTCTATCACAAGCAAATGTATTTCGACCATATACTATAGCGGCGAAATGTGGGCAATCCTCCGGTTTGTGTACACCTAATTATACTGTTTATACCCATAACTTACAACCTGCATTATTCATTATACAGCATGGGGGCGGACTTTTGTCCGCCCCCATGCTGTATTTATTTTAATAAGTCCCCCAGAATCTTTTGTATCTTAACAGGATTTCCGCGTCCGCCGGTTTTCTTCATTACCTGGCCAACCAGCGCTTGAAAGGCAGCTGCTTTACCGGCACGGTAATCTGCAACCGATTTTTGCTGCTGGGATAGAACCTCTTTGGCATAGGCAGTCAATACCTCGGCATCGCTGATCTGCTCCAGTCCCTTTTCACCAACCAGTATTTCGGGGTCGGTATCCTCTTCCCACAAGGACTGAACCAGCTTGCGGCAGGTTCCACTGTTAATCTGCTCGTCCCCCGCCATTTGGGCGATTGCCGCAAAATGAGAAGGCGCAATCGGAATTTCGGTCTCATCCGGCGGGAGCAGTCTGGCAACATCGCTGAGAATCATATTGGCAACCAGTGTTGGATGGGATGTCTCTGCCGCCGCTTGCTCAAAATAATCGGCGATTTCGCGCTGGATGGTAAGCTGTTCGGCCGCATAAGCCGTCAGTCCGTATTCCTCAATATATTTCTTTTTGCGCTGATCAGGCAGTGTGGGGATCTCGGCTTTCAGCCTGTTCCGTATTTCCTCCGAAATTTCAATAACAGGGAGATCGGGATCGGGAGAATAACGATAATCGGTGGCATTTTCCTTGGTGCGCATTGAAAAGGTCTTGCCTGAATTCTGATCAAAACGGCGGGTTTCCTGAACCAGCTTCTCCCCCGCCTCGACGGCTTCAACTTGACGGGCAAATTCATATTCGATTGCCTTTACAACAAATTGAAAGCTGTTGATGTTTTTGATTTCGGATCGTACCCCAAAGGCTTTCTCACCTTTTTTTCGCACCGAAATATTTACATCGCAGCGGAACGAGCCTTGGTTCATCTTGCAGTCGGACACGCCGGTATACATGATTACTGCACGCAGCTTTTGAAGATACGCCTTTGCCTCCTCGGCTGAGCGAATGTCCGGCTCTGATACAATTTCGATCAAAGGCATCCCTCCGCGGTTGCAGTCAATCAGGGTACCCTTGCCCTCGACATGCACCAGCTTGCCCGCATCCTCTTCGATATGGATACGGGTGATTCCAATACGCTTTGCACCCTTGCCGGTTTCTATATCAAGATATCCGTGCTCGCAAATCGGCATATCATATTGAGAAATCTGATATGCCTTGGGCAGGTCGGGGTAAAAGTAATGCTTACGGTACTGTTTTGTACTGGAGGCTATCTTACAGTTGGTTGCAAGTCCGGCCTTGACCGCATAATTGACCACCTGCTTGTTTAATACAGGCAGGGTACCGGGCATACCGGTGCAGACAGGGCAGCACTGGGTGTTGGGCTCTGCGCCGAATTCGGTGGAGCAATTGCAAAATATTTTGGTCTTGGTTTTCAGCTCCACGTGTACCTCAAGACCGATTACCATTTCATAGCTTTGTAAAACACTCTTACTGATCATTTTGCATCCTCCTTCCCTGTGCCGTTGCTTTGCTCATAAGCATATGCCGCCTGATAAAGCAGCGGCTCGTCAAACCGTTTTCCGATCAGCTGCATGCCGATGGGAAGTCCCTGGGAATCCTCACCGCAGGGCAGCGACAGGGCAGGAATGCCCGCAATATTGGCGGCTACTGTATAAAAATTGCCCATGTATGACTCAATCAAATCCCGCCCGTCTTCACCCAGCTTATGCGCCGTTGTGGGAGTAACCGGCGAAAGAATGAGGTCACAGCCCTCAAATACACGTTTGAAATCCTCGACAATCAATGTACGCACCTGCAGTGCTTTTTTATAATAGACGTCGTAATATCCTGAACTCAGCACAAGGTTGCCCAGCATGATACGGCGCTTGACCTCACGCCCCAATCCCTTGCTGCGGGTCACCTTATAGATTTCATCAATATCATTGCAGCCCTGGGCACGGTATCCGTATTTCACACCGTCAAATCTCGCAAGGTTGGAGGCAGCCTCGGCGGATGCAATGACACAATAGACCTGCAACGCATAGCCCAGAGTGGGCATGGAAACCTCCTCAACCTTGGCACCCAGTTTTTCATATTGGGAGGCTGCAGCAAGGACGGTGTCCTTGATTTCAACCCCAACCCCGTCATCAAAATATTCCTTAGGCAGCGCAATACGAAGTCCCTTTACACCCCGCTCCAAATTTTCAGTAAAGGAGGGCCAGGCATAATCCAATGAGGTTGCATCTGCCTCATCGTGGGCAGCCAATGCCTCCATCACCAAAGCCGAATCCCTTACATTTTTTGTCAGGGGACCGATCTGGTCAAGAGAAGAGGCGAACGCCACCAATCCGTTGCGGGAAACCGCGCCGTAGGTGGGCTTCATACCAACAATGCCGCAAAATGCCGCCGGTTGGCGAACCGATCCGCCTGTATCGGTGCCAAGGGTAAACGCCGCTTCATCGGCAGCCACAGCAGCAGCCGGCCCGCCTGAGCTGCCCCCCGGAACCCGCGTCAGATCACGCGGATTGTGAACAGGCTTGAAGTAGGAGTTTTCGTTTGTTGAACCCATGGCAAACTCGTCCATATTGAGCTTGCCCAGCATCACGACATTCCGCTCCTCCAGCCGCTGCATTACAAAGGCATTGTAAGGCGGAACAAAGTTCTCCAGCATACGGGAAGCACAGGTTGTGTTTATACCCTTTGCGCAAATATTATCCTTGATTCCCGCTGGGATGCCGGCAAGGGGGGAAAGCCGCTCTCCTGCGGCACGTAGCTGATCGACTTGTTGGGCTTGTTTTAAGGCTTGCTCGGCAGTCACTTGGAGATAGGCGCCAATCTCTTTATCACAAGCGGTTATTTTGTCCAGATACGCCTTTGCGGCCTCGACAGCCGAAATCTCTTTGCTTGACAGCCCTTCACTCAACCGGCTAACCGTCATTTTTGTTATTTGCTCTTTCATTCCGGCTTCCTCCTATTCCACGACCTGCGGTACGAATATATATCCGTCCTGTTTTTGGGGTGCGCTTGCAAGCAGCTCATCTCTGTCATAAAGCTGATGGGGGACATCCTCACGAAGCACATTTTTCAGCGGTACTGCATGATCGGTAACCGGCACGCCGGTGGTATCCAGCTCCTTAAGCTGACTTACAAAGTCAATCATTGTCTCCAATTCGGCTTCAAGCTCCTTTTTTTCCTTCTGGCTCATTTGGAGCTTGGTGAGCTCGGCGACGTTGTCCACATTTATTTTTTCCACCTGCTTGTTTTGAGTGGCAGCCGCCGGTTCTTGCTCAAGCAGACCGGCTGTCAATCCCAGCACATCCAGCTGTTCCTGATCCACGACATTGGGTGCATCGGTCATCAGGCAGCTGGCGTCCTTGACCTTGGGGAATGCGATAACCTCACGAAGCGAATCCTCTCCCAACATCAGCATGACAAGACGGTCAAGACCGAATGCAAATCCCCCATGGGGAGGCGTTCCGTAACGGAAAGCGTTTACCATAAATCCAAACCGCTCTTCAATTTGCTCGTCGTCAAATCCCAGTGCCTCAAACATGGTTTGCTGTACATCCCGGCGATGGATACGGATGCTACCGCTGCCCAGCTCGACACCGTTGAGAACCACGTCATAGGCCTGGGCGCGCACCCGTCCCGGATCGGATAGGAGATAGGGGATGTCCTCGGGGTAGGGCATGGTAAACGGATGGTGTGTTGCGAGATAGCGCCCCTCCTCCTCGGAATATTCAAATTCCGGGAAATCGGTGACAATCAGGAATTTATAATCATCCTTGCGGCGGAGCCCAATCATATCGGCAAGGTCAAGCCGCAGTCCGCCGAGGGTGCGGCAGACGGTGGAATATTTGTCGGCGCAGAACAGAATGAAATCCCCCGCTTTTGCGTCCACTGCCCCAAGCAGGCTGTCGAATTCATTTTCAGTAAAATACTTGGTCAGGATGGAATAGGGTGTTCCGTCCTCCTTCATGGCAATCCATGCCATGCCCTTTGCGCCGTAGCCCTGTGCCTTGGCGGTGAGATCCTCAATGGTGCCGCGGGTAAAATCACCGCTGCCCTTGACATTGATGNNACCGCCTTTGTCTACTGCATTGCGGAACACTGAGAATCCGCAGCCCCGCATCTGCTCGGTCAGGTCGATGGCGGGAAGATCAAATCGAAGATCCGGCTTATCACTGCCGTATCTGTCCATACACTCACGCCATGTCAGTCGGGGAAAGGCTTGGGTGAATTCAAATCCCAGCGTCCGGCTGAAAATATGCTTGAACAGCTTTTCAAGCCGGATAAGAATCTCCTCCTGACCAACAAACGACATCTCCATGTCCACCTGGGTGAATTCAGGCTGGCGATCGGCGCGCAGATCCTCGTCGCGAAAGCAGCGGGCAACCTGATAATATTTATCGATTCCCCCCACCATCAAAAGCTGCTTAAATATCTGTGGTGACTGGGGCAGGGCGTAAAACTTGCCCTGATGCACCCGGCTGGGAACAAGGTAGTCCCTCGCACCCTCGGGCGTGCTTTTGGTCAGCATGGGCGTCTCTATCTGAATAAATCCATCGTTGTCGAGATAATCACAGACCGTCTTGACAACAGCGGCTCTGAACCGCAGATTATTCAGCAGCTTGGGGCGGCGGAGATCAATAAAGCGGTATTTTAGTCGCAGATCCTCCCGAACATTGGCCGCATCCTCCAGCTGAAACGGCAGGGTTTCGGCCACGGAGAGTACCTCCAGCTTTGTGGCGGCAAGCTCGATTGTGCCTGTCTCCAGTCTCGGATTATAGGTTTCCTGGTCACGAGGGCGCAGCAGTCCGGTGACGGCAATGGTTGATTCCACCTTAAGAAGCTCGGCCGCCGTAAAATCCTCTGCTGAAAGATTGCGCGCATCAAAAACCACCTGCAGCGTACCCTCTCTATCCCGCAGGTCAATAAAAATAACGCCCCCCATATCACGCTTATTCTGTGCCCAGCCCATCGCCGTAATGGTGCGGCCTACATCCTTTTCACGCAATGCGCCGCAATAGTCGGTTCGTTTCATTTAATCCATGTCCTTTCATCTTGTAGGGCAAGGGCTCTGCTCTTGCCAATTTTCAACCAATAAAAAACGCCCTTCATCCCTGAAACTGGGACGAAAGACGATGCTTCCGCGGTACCACCCAAATAGACCGTTTAACGATCCACTCATCACCTATGGTTTACGGCTGTAACGTGCCGCCCGACGTCCACGCCTACTGACCTGAAAAGGCTTTCGGATGGAAACTCAGGGATGTTCTTCCTCCCGACTATCGGTACCGGGCTTGCACCTTCCCCGGCTCTCTGAAACGTCCTGTCGAGTCTACTCTTCCCGTCAATGTTTTTATGATATTATTCACTATTATATGCCATTTATTCTGAAAGTCAATGGTTTCATAAGATTTTTGAAGCTACTCTACAACCTCAACAATAATTTTCTTATCATTTTTAACATTGATATCGTACACACCTTTTTTGTTGCCGTAAGAAAAATCGGAATGAAGAATTATTACATATTTCCCTGCTTTATCGGCCTTATACGATAATTCTTTTTTAATTATTTCTTTGGGTTTTACGTCTGTGTAAAAAGCAATATCACTATATCCATAAAGTGTATCATACTCACCTACATAAAGAAATATTGGCTGTTCACCATGTAAAATAGTCTGTTTTTTATTTGTATTGTTAATTATCTCCGCGGTAACGGTGATTTCATCGCCCAGTTTTAATGTTAAATTTTCGTCATAATCATTTATATTTGTCTTGAAAGTAAAGGTTTCCGGCTTTTCCGGATTTTCAGGCTTGTTACAAGCTATAAGCGAAACTAAAATCAGAATAACAGTCAAAAATAGAAAAAGGTACTTCATAAAATATTTCCTCCTAACACCTTATAATAGTTATAGTATATTGTATAATATGTAAAATGTGAAGTGTTTTTATGCCTTTTTGTCTATTTTGTGTAAGTTTGCAGTTTTTATGGATTGTTATTGGTAATTTTGCATATAGCGCAATTATGGTAATTAATGTATACTAATAGCATGATTGGAAATTATATGTGAAAGGATTGATACTTGTGAAAAGAGCAAAATATGTTAAAAAAGTCTTTACTTCGCTTCTTTTGTCTTCTTTAATTCTTATGATATCCGCTTCAGCTGCTTCCGGGAATTTTAATTTTGAAAAAGAGCGATTATACGAAGGCTGGGACGAATCATATTCAGACTTGATATCGAAAGAAGAATTTGCACAACAAAAAGAACTTCACATACTTGCCAATAAAATAGATGAAACATTTTCACCCAAGGATTTTGGAGGTTCTTACTATGACGATGACGGTGCGTTAGTTATCAATTTGGTCGGCAGGTTAAGTGAAAAAAGCATGCAGCTTAAAAAATTTGTTGATGCCCAGAACATGATTACTTTAAAAAACGGCATAGATTACAAAACAAAAGTTGTAGCGTTCACATTGCAAGAATTAGTCGATTGCTATAACAAATTGGGCGATAATATGAAAGACTTGGATATCACTTTTGTTGGGCGTGATGAAAAAAACGGGTATGTTGAAGTGCGGGTCGATAAACTTACCCAAGAAATAAGGGATAAAGTAGCAAAAGTTGTAGATTTAAGGATGGTTTTCTTTAAGGAAAAACAATCTAACTTTGAATACCACGTTAATACAGTTATGGGAGGAACAAGGTATACCTGTGGCAACGGTGGATTCACTGCAGCATGGGGAGCCACATACAATGGTACCAAGGGTTTCTTAATTACCGGACATCATGGACAGGCTATTAATTCTCCTGTATACCGAGGCGATGGTAAAAAAGCAGGGAAGGTTACCTTCAAAAATGAATCAGGTAAAACCGATTTTTGTTTGTAACCAGAGAAGACTCTAGTTGGGTACCGAATCCAGAGACTCCCAAAGGAAGAACTTTACCATATAACAGAACGAGCACGACTAATTATAAAGCTGGACAAAAAGTTTACATGCATGGCTCTACATCTGGTGAGCGCCCGGGCACAATCACCATTCCAAGCGTGAAAACAACTTATGCTGGTTTTAATCATGAAGATTTAGTCTTGGCAAATTATTTTTCGCAATCTGGAGATAGTGGTGCACCTGTTTTCGCTATTGATGGCACTGGAGCATATGGACAACATGTTGGAATAATCCCGGACGGTGCTTTATTTTATAAGCTGTCCAATCTCCCTAGCAACATTACCATAAGCTATTATACAATTTGATAATATATAACAATATATTGTCTTATGCATTTATACTAAGTTCCAAGCCCTTCTAACGGCTTGGGTACACATTTTTGTAAAAATAATTTTTATTACTTTTATTGCGGCATAAATGGAGCAATGCTAAGGAGCGACCCCACGCTTGCCGCAGATTATATGGTGAAGCGACGGGCTAGAATGCTCGCCGCTTTTTGTAGCTTTTAAGCCGTTTTCACCGATAAAGGAAATGGTTTTTTCTATATTTGGGATTATATTTTAAACCAGATCATTTTCTGCTACGCATTATTTGTCCTGACCGTTCATATACATGATACGGAAATCCCTGTTCTTTGAAAGGTCGGTGACATGAGATGAATCAGGAACAGTATACCCCCTCGCAGCTTCAGGAAATGATACAAAAATATCAAAACGAGCTCATGGCTTCCTATAAACGAAAAAAACTGTCCGATACTCAAAAGCCGGAGCAATCAGCAAAACCTGAAACACCGGAATTAGGGAGTGAACCCCGAAAGAAATTCCAGCAGGAACCTCGACAGGAGTCAGAAAACACCCCTGTCCGCTTACATAATCAAGAACCGAAAGCGGATGATCGGGAACCCGCTAAATTCGGCACCCCCCCTGCCGCCGCGGCACCCTCCGTTTTTGTCCCATCCCCCGTCGCTGTTTCTTCAATGGTTCAAAGTATTATGTCGAACCAGCCTGAGCAAGAATGCTCTCCCTCCCCCTCTATGTTTCGTCCAAACAACGTAGGGATATCGGCTGCTGTTGCCCTTGAAAAAAGAGAAGCTGTACAGAACACCCCACAAGAACCCAATCTGGTTGAAGTCTCCAATCTATTCGACGATGATTCCCCGCTTTCACCATCCATGTTTCGCCCCCAACCCACAATTCAGACCTCACGGGTCAACGGTGACCTGCTGCGGGATACTCCCGTGGACGGCACCCCAGCGTCCTTTATGGTTGAGGATGACTGTCCGCCTGCTCCCTCCATGTTTCGCCCGGTTCAGGATACCTCCGCCGTCTCCCAGGAAACAAATCAACCCGTTCCGGCAAACCATTCATTCGTTTCCTTTCCAGATGATGAATGCCCCACCGCT
>DOWI01000160.1 GCA_003519645.1 Oscillospiraceae bacterium | reverse complement strand
AAACAATACGTCCAGATTTTCATTTAGATTCATCTGCTCCATGCTATATCTCTCCTTTTATTTTTGTTTTCCAGCTGAACACGCATTATATTTGCAAGTGTTCTGCCTAAATCCAGCTCTGAACCGGCAATAATATACACATACTGATCGAAAGACAGAAAATCGGGGAATTGTGAAATTTTAATGCCACTCAAATAAGACTGAATGATTTGAATAACCCCACTGGTAATGCCGGTGGAAAACGGGTTGTCAAAGCTGTAATAAACATTTGCAAATGAGTTATTAAGATCAAGGGCTCTGATTAATTTCCATTTTAATATCTTTTTCCCTCCTAATGCCTTAATAACTTTTGAAAAAATGCGTATTTTACCTAAATACACATCAATACTAGAATTGCTGCTTCTGACATTTGCTTTTGCTGTAAGCAAAGAATTGAGCCAGCTTAAGCGAACCGCCAATTCATTTGCATTTGTATTAAATTCTAGCCTTATTGTTATGACAGTAAAAAGAAGAATCAATACAATTAATGTCAGCAAAAGCAGAATAATAAGCAGAATATACATCATAAGGCCAGCGCCTTTCTGCACATTTTTATCTGAAAGATAACGTGCAAATTTTGGAGGCAAGCTATTTTGTTTAACTTACCTCCAAAATTAGTGTTTCCTGATTAAATTCACTTATAATATAATAATANNGATTTGAAATAAAACTAATATACTCAACAGGCTCGCTCAAAATCTTTTTTTAGCCTTTTTATTATTTTCTTTTCAAGTCTTGATATGTATGACTGTGAAATACCAAGCAGGTCGGCAACCTCTTTTTGGGTATGCTCTTTATTCCCATTAATACCGAATCTAAGATACATGATGAACTGTTCACGTTCTGTCAAGTGGGAGATGCATTCAAGAAGCAGGTTCTTTTCCGCCTCTTGCTCTATATTTCGATTAACGATATCAGGCTCACTTCCCAATATATCCGAAAGAAGAAGCTCATTTCCGTCCCAATCTACGTTCAGCGGTTCATCAATTGACATCTCGTTTCGTAAGGGTGCATTTTTCCTTAGATACATTAGAATTTCATTTTCAATACAGCGAGAGGAATAGGTTGCAAGCTTTATGTTCCTTAACGGACAGAATGTATTGACCGCTTTAATCAAACCAATGGTTCCAATAGAGATTAGATCTTCAATTCCAACTCCGGAATTTTCAAATTTTCGTGCAATATAAACAACTAATCTTAAATTATGAGTTATTAGTTTGTCGCGTGCTGAATAGTCTCCCGCTGCTATTTTATTAAAAACTTCTGCTTCCTCTTCTGCGGTGAGCGGGGGAGGAAGGGTATCTGCTCCGTTTATATAATACGTTTGGTCAGCTATATGGCCCAATAACTTTTGCCACAGCAGACGTATTCGATTAAGAGCCGCGGCTATCGCTTTTTGCAAGATGATCTGCTCCTTTCCAGCAAATTAACCAAATCAGTACCAATGATTGCGTCATATTCGCCTCGTCCCAATATGCGGCAGATTGCGACATAAGCTCCTGTTATATCTGTGTTTGCGTCCTGTGATGAAACCAGATCCATGTGAGTGGGCACAAAAGCCGGCAGCAGACCGGTTCCGCTGACTGTATGGAGTGGTATCATGCGCAGCCGTGAACGCACAGCGGCTGCAACACCACCATGGCTGCCTTCAACACCCTCTGAGGTATCAGTGCCTTGATAAGAATCATTATTATCTAAAGTATTAGATATAGATTTGTGTAGTTCCTCCGAGAGATAGGATTCAATTGCGCCAAATCTCACCACAGCTACCGGACTTCCGGAAAATATTTCGGTAACATGGTGACCGGTGTCATACAGTGTCCGCAAACTAACAGTACCGTTGCCGCAGTCCAAAATCAGCCGATATTCCTGTCCAAGTGATAGACGTTTATGAGTAAGTCTGTCATAAATGCTAATTGCAAAATAACTGATTACCGTTAACGCTGTTAGCATAAGAGGGGATACATTGTAGTACACAACACCGTTAATCACGTAGAATCCTGCCGGTGCAGCAAAAAACCAGATTGCAAATGCAATCCCGCCAAATAATGCGGAGCAAACCAGAAATACCGCAAGCTGTTTTATGTAAAGAATGAAACTACGCCATATAAAAGCGATGCGAATAATGATACATGCGCATACAGCTTTTAAAAGAAACGATATCGGTACAGGCAAAGCGGGAAGAAAAAGCATACATGAGCAAGCACTGCCTGCAATCGCACCCAATACCAACCTGAATCTTTTTGGAGGCAGACGTAAAATCCGAGATACAGCAGACAGAAGCAGGAAATCTATGAACAGATTTAAAGCAATCAGTATATCAATATATATAACAGGCATCAGCCCAATCACCTCCGAATCATTAAATACTAAAACCGGTCCGCTCATTTATTATAGCGAGGAAACCGGTTTGATTATGACGAAAAAGCGGTTAAGGACAAATAAAAATACCGGGACAGCCGTAGCAGTCCAGGTATGTATTGGTAATACTGTGTTAAAGCAGTTTAAACTTGGCAGAAAGGGAGGCAAATGCAGTTTTCCAAACAGGAATATTATTATATTCATAGTAGTGATATCCTTCCGGATCTACCGACATAGCTAAAAAAATGATTACAAGGATGAAGCTTGAAACAAAAAACATGATAGCACCAATTACAATACCGGCAATTGCCATACCTCCGTCTCCCTTTGACTTTGCAACTATACCAAGTATAAGTCCCAGCAGAGATAATAATATGTTTAATCCAGGAATCCAGCAAAATACTACGCTCACGATACTTAGAACCAATGAAGCAACCGCAAGCCCGGATTCAGGCTTTGCGGTTTTATAGGGCGGCTGATAATTATAGTGCGGATATGCAGGGGGAGCCTGGTAATATTGAGGGGGATAATACGGCTGCTGATAATATTGCTGTTGGTTATATTGCTGCTGTCCGGGATTATACGGCGGATAGACAGGAGGCTGCTGGGGGGATGGTGCAGCCTGTGTGTGCTGAAACTGTTCCGAGGATTGATTGTGTGTATCATGTGTATATGGAGTAGCAGGAGGGGGATTGTTTTGCTGCGCTGTGTTTATGTCAGGGTTACTGTGATTTGACGTATGATCACCATCGAAATTCGGGAAACCGCCCGTATTCTCCGCCATTGCAATTCTCCTGTCTATAATTTACTGTTTTGTTCAAACTCATTATAACAAACTAATTGTTCAAAGACAAGAAAGTTTTGCCTTGTAAAACTTGATATTGAATTTCCCAGGAATCCTGCGGGCACGGGTGGGTTCTAATTCAAATTAGTATTAAAATCCGTGAGTTTATAAATAAATGATAATTTGATGTTGACGATAACCGATATAACTGGACATCACGCCAATTCTGCTGAATAGCCGTTGCAATTCGCGGATTTCATGTTAAAATATAAGTCATTGTTATTATTAAGTGATCGGGCAGATTTTGTCTTGCCCGTTTCATTTTACAGGAGGATATTTTATGCGCGCTGTTATTACCGTTATCGGCAAGGATACCGTCGGAATACTCGCAAAAATTTCATCTGCTTGTGCAGAACATCATAATAATATTATAGAGGTAACTCAGTCTGTCATGCAGGATTTATTTGTAATGATCATGCTGGTTGACATTTCAAAATGCACCATCCCATTTACGGAATTTGCTGATCAAATGTCCGAACTGGGCGAAGAGATGGGCCTTTCTATCCGGGCTATGCATGAAGATATATTTAATTCAATGCACAGGATATGAACCGCCAATTATAATATTCATCTTACGAATCTGAAAGGAATAGAACTGTGATCAATACCAAGGATATTTTGGAAACCATTACCATGATCCAGGACGAGCATCTTGATGTCCGTACCATAACAATGGGTATCTCTCTGCTTGACTGCTGTGACAGTGATATAGATAAAACATGCACCCGTGTTTATGATAAAATAACCCGATATGCTCGGAACCTGGTAAAAACAGGCGAGGATATTGAAAAGGAATATGGCATCCCAATCATCAACAAGCGTATCTCGGTAACGCCTATTGCAATGGTTGTCGCTTCATGTGCCGTGAAGGATCCCGTGCGCCTTGCCCTAACACTGGAGAAGGCGGCACGTGCTTGCGGTGTTAATTTTATTGGGGGTTATTCCGCTCTGGTTCAGAAGGGCTTCTCTCCTGGTGACCGTGAATTGATTGAAAGCATACCGGAGGCATTATCCGTAACCGATCATGTCTGTTCATCCGTAAACATCGGTTCTACCAAAGCCGGTATCAATATGGATGCGGTTGCTCTTATGGGACATACTGTTAAACGTACCGCCGAGCTTACGGCTGACAGGGACTGCATCGGCTGTGCCAAGCTGGTAGTGTTCTGTAACGCGCCGGAGGATAATCCTTTTATGGCGGGTGCTTTCCATGGAGCCGGCGAGCCTGACTGTGTCATAAATGTGGGTGTATCCGGTCCGGGTGTGGTTCGCGCAAGTCTTGCTAAGGCGGGTGATTGTGACCTTACCGAAGTTGCGGATATTATTAAAAAAACTGCCTTCAAAATCACACGTATGGGTCAGCTTGTTGCAATTGAAGCATCAAAAAGACTGGGAGTACCCTTTGGAATTGTAGATCTATCACTTGCTCCTACTCCGGCAATCGGTGATTCAGTGGCATATATTCTTGAAGAAATGGGGCTAGAATGCTGCGGTGCTCATGGTACAACCGCCGCGCTGGCGCTGCTGAACGACGCGGTGAAGAAAGGCGGCGTTATGGCATCGTCTCATGTGGGTGGACTGTCCGGCGCATTTATTCCGGTCACAGAAGATGCTGGTATGATCCATGCGGCACAGGTAGGGTGCCTCCGCATTGAAAAGCTGGAGGCTATGACAGCTGTTTGCTCGGTCGGTTTGGATATGATTAATATTCCAGGGGATACGACTGCAGAAGT
Source organism: Oscillospiraceae bacterium (assembly GCA_003519645.1). Next base: position 6,351 of record DOWI01000160.1, on the reverse strand, counting down.
GATATCCGCAATTATCGCAGATGAAGCCGCAATTGGTATGGTTAATTCTAAAACGACCGCGGTTCGGCTGATTCCGGCAATTGGTAAAAAAGTCGGGGAAGAGCTTTCATTCGGCGGCTTGTTAGGAGGAGGTCCCGTCATGCCCCTGAACACATGGTCTCCTGCCCGCTTTATTTCACGCGGGGGACGGATCCCGGCACCAATGCAAAGCTTAAAAAATTGACAAAGCATCCTTAATTCGTTCAGACACTTGTAAAGAGGGAAAATTTGGTTTATAATATCGATTAGTTACCCGCCATTTATTGCGGGGCTGCTGCATACGATATGGGACGCCGGACGTCGCCCCTTAATGGTATAGCGTATTATTTAAATGCGAAATATCATGAACGGAAGGCAACTCCCGCTCAGCGTATATTGCATCAGCCCCGTTTATTTATGCAGATTGGAGGCGAAGCTTGAAGAAAAAATGATCCGCCAAATTGTTGATATGGATATTAAAGCACGAGAAATAACAGAGGCGGCGCAGAAAGAAAAGCTTGAATCTGAGAAATCAATAAATGAGAAAACTTCACAGCTTCGTGAAGAAGTATTGTCCCGTGCCCGCCGACGGATTCAGATTAATAAAGAGCTCGAAAATGTAATCTTGGATCAGGAATGGGCAAAAGTTAATGCGCATTATGACGAACAGCTTCATCGTATAAACCTACTGTATGCGAGATGCGGAGACGAGTGGGTTGAGGCTATCGTGAATCGTGTTTTAAGCGAATAGATTTTGGTTGTTTGGCTTAAGTATCTGAAAGGCAGGTTGCCGCTGTGTTCGATTCATCATTTTCAGCCAATGTGATTCTGGCAAAAGCCAGAGCAATGTATGGCAAGTCCCTGAAGGCTAAGGACTACACAAATCTACTGAACTGCCACAGTATAAGTGAAATTGCCTCCTACCTTAAAAATAACACTGGATACGCATCTGTTTTATCAGAGGTCAATGAAGCGACCATACACCGCGGGCATTTGGAAATGCTGCTTCGGCGTAAGCTGTTTAATGATTATGCTTCATTAGTCCGGTATGATAGGACTGTTGGGATGAAGATGTCGAAATACTTGATACAGCGGGCTGAAATTGAGCTGATCATCTCCTGTATTCGTCATTTAGTTGCCGGACGGGCAAGTCAACTTATCTTTTCAATGCTGATGTTATTTTCTTCACAGGCCAATCTTAATCTTGCACTTATTAGCAAAAGCAAAACCTATGCCCAGCTTCTTGATGCGTTAAAACATACGATGTACCACGATATACTGATTCGGTTTCCTCAGAATGAAGACGGCAAAATCAGGTTGACCGAAATAGAGACTGCCCTATATGAAATGCTGACAAAGACGGTATATCAAATGATACGAAGTTTAAAAGGTTCGGCCCAGGTAGAACTGAAGAATCTATATGGAACGCTTGTGGACGTCCAGAATGTAACACGAATTCTGCGACTAAAACGCTATTTTAGCGCAGAACCGGATTTTATACGAAACAACCTGTTGCCATATGCAAATATTATACCTGCAAATGTTATGGAGAGAATGATTTACGCTCCCGATGCCGATGCTGTAATGGATATTTTCCTTTCGACTGCGGTTGGCCGCCGTTTGCCGAAGTCGCAGCTTGCCTTTGAATATGATTTGCATCAGCGGGTGCCTTATTTTACGGCACGCAGACATATTCACTATTCCATTCATCCTGCCGTTGTTTTAATGTCATATATTTTTATCATGGACATAGAACTTGATGATATTATTAATATTATTGAAGGAATAAGATACGGACTTCAGCCGGAAGAAATAAAACCAATGCTTGTGTTGGCGAATTACTAAGGAGGTGGCGAAAAGTGGCTGTTTCTAAAATGAAGCTCGTGAATATTATCGGACATATCGATTCACTTGACGCTACGCTGTATGCCTGCGGGAAAACAGGAGTAACCCAGCCGGATGAAACGTTGACGTTTTTCTCCAACACCACTGACTTCACAACACTGAATGAAGAAAACCCATATACCGAGGCTTTAACCCGACTAGAATCCGCTGTTTCTCGAATCGGTGGCAAGCTGACAGAGGTGGATGTGGACATTAGTACAAAAATCGATAGGGAAGAGCTGAAACGGTATGCGAACCACTTTTCAGAACGTGTTACCGAATTAAACAAGCAACGTAGATCACTGTCTATGCATGTCGAGCAGCTTAACAAAGACTGTGAACAGTTTGAGCATTTTCTCGGACTGGGCATAGATTTGGATGCGATTCTTGCCTGTACCATGATAAAGGTAAGATTCGGAAGGCTGCCAAAAGACAGCTACGAGAAACTTGAGTTATATGATGCTAATCCGTATGTCTTGTTTTTTCCAGGTACTTGCGATGGTGAATACTATTGGGGTGTCTATTTTGCCCCGTTAGACTTTGCGGATGAGGTCGATCGGGTATTTTCGGGATTGTACTTTGAAAGGCTTCGTATTCCTGCAGCGGTTGGAACACCAGAGGAAATCGTTTCCAATCTTCGTGCCGAAAAGGCTAAGATTGAGAAAGAATTTACTCAGCTGGATCAGGAAATCTACGGGATATGGAAGCAGGAAAAATTCGCATGTCTGCGTGTCTACTCAAAACTGCGTTTATTGAATTATTACCATAGTGCAAGACGCTATGCAGCAAAATATAATAACAAGTTCATACTTGCGGGATGGATACCGGCAAGTGACGAGGAGAAATTCCGAATCGCCCTTGATACCGTTGATTCGATTGAATATACCATTGAACGTGCGGAAAATGATGCCCATCACNNTAAGCCGTTTGAGTTCTTTGTGGATATGTTCGGGCTTCCCCGGTATAACGAGATTGACCCGACTATATTCGTAGCCATGACCTATACAATATTGTTTGGCATTATGTTCGGCGACCTCGGTCAAGGACTCTGTGTTGCGGCAATGGGCTGGCTTATATGGAAATCTAAAAAGATGGCGATTGGAAGGATTCTGATTCCCTGCGGTATTTCGGCTGCTATTTTNNGTTCGGGTCTGTTTTCGGTTTTGAACATGTTCTTGACCCTGTGTATAAAGCCTTGTTCGGACTTCATGAAAAACCCATCGAAGTTATGAACCCCAAAATGACAAGCACCATACTGCTGGCATCCGCCGGAGCCGGACTTGCGCTTATCATCATTGCAATGCTGCTAAATGTGTATTCCAGTCTGAAACGTAGGGATTACGAAAGCGGTGTTTTTGGATCAAACGGAGTTGCCGGATTATTGTTTTATTCCTCCCTTGTGTTTGGATTGATCGGACAGCTATCCGGTATTTTTAAAATGACCCTGCCATATGTACTGCTCCTTGTCATACTGCCTCTGATTCTTGTTTATCTTAGGGAACCTCTCGGTAAGCTGATGGCTCGTGAGGAAAAATGGCAGCCCGAAAGCTGGGGAGAGTATTTTCTTCAAAACTTCTTTGAGCTTTTTGAAATGATGCTTTCTTATCTATCCAATACAATGTCTTTCCTTCGGGTTGGCGCATTCGTGCTGGTTCATGCCGGAATGATGATGGCGGTGTTTACGCTGGCAGGGTTAACAAGCGGCTTACCTTATATTCTGATTGTTGTTATCGGAAACATCATTGTTATGGCAATGGAAGCACTGCTGGTTGCCATCCAGGTTATGCGTCTGGAATTTTATGAGATGTTCAGCCGTTATTAGAATGGCGACGGCCGCCCATATCATCCGCTTGAAGCCGGTACCGGAGAGAAGGTTTTTTCGGATCGCACCTGAGTATATTTGTTAATCAATTTCCGGTTGGTAGGTCTTCCGGTTATAATTTAGGAGGTAAAATTTATGAATCTTATTTATTTGCTTGTTCCTATTGCTCTGCTCGTATTCTCGGTTGTTTTTTCGATTGTTCTTGTCAAGCGCGGTACATCGGCAAAACGTGCCATGGCGATACACTTTCTTTCCCTAATTGTAATCGCTACCATATGTATTATGCTACCTATCGGCGCTTCGGCATCTGAAGCAGATACAAACGAGGCAATTGTCGTACAGGCTGAAAATACACAGTCCGAAGGGGCATCAAGCGGTTTGAAATATATCGGCGCCGCGCTGGCAGTCGGACTTGCGGGCGTAGGCGGGGGCATCGCGGTTGCAGCCGGTGCTCCGGCCGCAATCGGTGCAAATGTGGAGGACCCTAAATCATTTGGTAAATCAATTATATTCGTTGCTCTCGGTGAAGGCTTTGGACTTTACGGTTTGCTGATTGGAATTCTTTGTCTAGTTCTTTAATCAAATTTAAGCTGGTGGTGCGGTATGCGCTTTTACGTAATCAGTGACAATCTTGATACCAAGATCGGAATGCGATTGGCGGGAATCGACGGAGTTGTGGTTCATGAAAAGGAAGAGGTAACAAAAGCTCTTTCTGACGCAATGAATATGGATGATGTTGCAATTGTATTGATAACAGAGCGCCTTGTGAATCTCTGCACTGACCTTGTGGATGAATTGAAGCTCAATCGTACCCGTCCGCTAATCGTTGAAATACCCGACCGCCACGGAAACGGAAGAGCGAAGGATTCTATCACGAGATATGTGCGTGAGGCAATCGGGATAAAAATTTGATATTATTTCTGCACCATTAATTGAGGATTATAACCGGAAGGGTATGGTTGTATGCCAAACAGTGAGGAAAAGGTAAGCAAATTTGTACAGGCGATTACTGCCTATGCAGAGGAACAGCGCGATAAGATATTGCGTGAAGCAGAAGCCTTTAAAATGGAACGGCTGCAAAAGGCGGAAGAGGAAGTTCTTACTGAATCCTATAAACTTATACAACAAGAAACCGTCCAAATACGTAACGAGGGCGTTCGAGAGATGTCACGCCGGGATCTTGCAGCACGTAAAGATGTTCTTGCCCGACGTCGTCAAATCATGGACGAAGTGTTTTCAAAGGCAGAGCAAAAGCTGCTTGAATATGCTTCTTCCCCCGATTATCCTGATTATTTAGAAAAGCAGCTCAAACAAATGGTACAATTTTTCCCCGTCGGCGAAACAGTATATGCCGTTTCATTAAGAGATGCGGTTCTGGTGAATCGGCTTTCTTCTTTATGCCCGCTAGGCGGTCGTGTTGAAGTTTCCGATGACATTAAAATTGGTGGTATTCGTGCTACGAACCCCATCAATGGTCAAATCGTGGACAATACACTGGATTCAAAACTCCGGTCTCAACACGAGTGGTTTACCATATCATCGGGACTAATCGTGGGATAACATTAGACCCACGAGACACGTTACGCTATACAAACGGAGTGGAAGCAGATGAACCATGTAATCTACAGTATAAATGGCCCCGTAATCAAGCTCCTCGGCGATACAGGCTTTTCAATGATGGAAATGGTACTGGTCGGAAATGACAAGCTGGTAGGAGAGGTTATCGGTATTACAGACAAAGAGGCCACAATTCAGGTTTATGAGAATACAACTGGACTGCGGCCGGGAGAGGAAGTTCAAGGTACCGGAGGTCCATTGAGCGCAACGCTCGGTCCTGGCATTCTCGACAATATTTTTGACGGTATTGAGCGTCCCCTCAAAGCGATAGAGTTAGTTTCCGGCGATTTTATCAGCCGCAGCGTAAACGTATCTGTTTTAGATGAACATCGCGAGTGGGATGTTACGATTACCGTAAAGACGGGAGACAAGCTTACTCCTGGTATGATCTATGCAACCTGTCCCGAAACCCAGGTTATTACGCATAAATGTCTTGTCCCGCCTGATATAACCGGCATTGTTGTGGAAATTAAGCCCGACGGAAAATACCGTATTATGGATAAGGTCGTTACACTTCGTGACGAAAAAGATGCGATTCACCATCTAACATTGTGTCAGAAATGGCCGATTCGGACTCCCAGACCGTCAGCCCGCAGACTGTATGCCGGAACTCCGCTTGTAACCGGTCAGCGGGTGATTGATACGCTTTTTCCGGTTGCAAAAGGCGGTACTGCAGCCANNGCGGATTCGGTACGGGTAAGACCATGACTCAGCATCAGTTGGCCAAATGGTGTGATGCGGACATTATAATTTACATTGGATGCGGAGAACGCGGAAATGAAATGTCCCAGGTTCTTGAGGAGTTTACAAGCCTGATCGACCCTAAATCCGGACGGCCAATGACCGATCGTACTACACTGATTGCAAATACATCCAACATGCCTGTCGCAGCCCGTGAAGCTTCGATCTACACAGGTATAACCCTTGCCGAGTATTACCGTGACATGGGGAATCATGTTGCAATAATGGCCGACTCAACATCACGCTGGGCCGAAGCTCTCCGTGAAATT